>JBBQVY010000028.1:0-35158 GCA_038211085.1 Chitinophagales bacterium
AGAAAAACAAACATCATCCATGTTTGGCTGGCAAAGGCAAAAAGCAGCAACCCAATGGCATATAAACCCAGGCCAATATAAACGCTCTTTTCGTTTCCAATTGCCGGGTTAATATACCTGATTAATCCACCTTGTACAATAACTACCAGTAAGCCTACCATACCAAGCGAATAGCCAATCATGGATTCGCTCCAATTAAATTTTTCAATGTTAATAAACGTCCAGGTGCTTTGTACGGCATGTGCTGCTACATATACCAAAATCATTGAACCTATCAAACCACCCAATGATGGATACTTTTTTAGTTGCAATAATGAACCCACCGGGTTAGCTCTTTTAATATTGAAAGGTCTGCGATGTGCTTTATCAAGAGATTCAGGAAGAATGATAAAACCGTACAATGCATTCAATAAAGCCAGGCCGGCAGCAACCAGGAAAGGAACCCTGGCACCGTATTCACCTAAAATACCACCCATAACAGGGCCGATGATAAAACCTAAACCAAATGCCGCCCCAATCATACCAAAATTTTTAGCCCGGTTGGTATCGTTGCTAATGTCGGCAATGTAAGCAGTAGCTGTGGTAATGCTGGCACCTGTAATTCCGGCAATAATTCTACCTACAAAAAGCCAGCCTATAGTTGGTGCAAAAGCAAGAAAAAGATAATCAATACCAAAGCCGAGTAAGGAGAAAAGTAATACCGGGCGGCGACCATACTGGTCGCTTAAATTGCCCAGCACCGGCGCAAACAAAAATTGCATCAGCGCATAGGCAAAGGTCAACCAACCACCCCATTGCGAGGCCTGGCTTAGGTTTCCATGAATCAATTGTTCTATAAGTTTGGGAAACACCGGTATAATCAATCCAAGCCCGGTTATGTCAATCAATAACGTAATAAATATAAAACCCATTGCAGCCTTCCGCGAACTCGCCATAAAACTTTACTGAATTTAAGAATTGCAAAGAACAGGGATTTTTGTTAGAGTTATAAATTAAGGCTAATTCTTATTTTGAAGTGCTATTAATCCTTTTGTAAGATGTTAACCTACAGCAGGATTTTGACAATTTTTAAAAGCCTGTAGGGCTGAAATTTTGGTAACAATTGCAGCATGTTGAGGAGCTAAGCCCCAGCGGGGCGGCATTTTTATCTGGTTATTCATAAAACTCAAACAAGTATTTATCCTCGCAATCCTGAAATGTCTTTATGTGAGCTACCCGCCAATCTCTAAGGATAAATCTTTCTATACGTCTGACTGAAAAGACAGAATGAATTGTAATTTCAAATATGTATTTGCAATAAAAATTGTCACCCCAACGGGGCTCAAAGAGGTCATCAAATTAGAAATCTCTTACCAAAATGTCGCCCCGCTGGGGTTATTAAATTTAGAAATAATCTTTCGTTTGGCTTTTTGCAGAAAGTAAATATCACCTCGTAAAAAAAACTATTCTAAGTTAATGGAGATTTGATTTTACATTAGAATTTATAAGCCCTACTCCTATTCTAAAAATGCTTCTTACAACTGCAAAACTGAATAACAACTTCCTGCTCATCCTTCTTCAATTTAATTACATTCGCTAAACCTAAAAAACTCTTATATGCAAGCCATCAATACTGCCATTTGTTCTTTCGGAATGTCGGGGGTTGTTTTTCATGCACCGTTTATCAACCACTATCCTGGTTTTAATTTGTATGGTGTGTGGGAACGATCAAAAAACCTTGCTGCCGAAAAATACCCTGGTATCAAAACTTTTCGGTCACTTGAAGAAATATTGGCTGATGATGCAATTGATCTTGTTATCATCAACACACCTAATTATACCCATTTCGATTATACAAAAAAGGCTTTGCTGGCCAACAAACATGTAATTGTAGAAAAACCTTTTACCAACACCGTTGCTGAAGGAGAAGAATTGATTGCGCTGGCAGCCGAAAGAAATTTAAAAATATCTGTTTTTCACAACCGCCGTTTTGATAGTGATTTTAGAACTGTCAAGCAAGTTGTAACCCAACAATTGCTGGGCGATATCATAGATGTTGAAATACACTTTGATAGGTTTAAGCAAGAGCTAAGCCCGAAGATTCACAAAGAAACACCCGGTCCTGGTACCGGCGTTTTATACGACCTGGGCAGTCACCTTGCAGACCAGGCGCTAACATTATTTGGTAAGCCAACCGGTGTTTTTGGAGACATTAGAACCGTTAGGCCGCTATCGCAAATTGATGACTATTTTGATGTAATGTTGTTTTATCCAACACTGCGGGTAAGGTTAAAGTCTAGCCTGTTGGTTAGGGAAGCACTACCCGGTTTTATTTTACATGGCACCAAAGGATCTTTTTTAAAAAACCGTACGGATGTACAGGAGGTGTCGCTTATGAGAGGTGATACACCTGCAACACCCGGTTATGGTATTGAGCCAGCAAGTGAACAAGGTTTACTACATACTGAAGAAGATGGAAATGTTATAAGAGAACACATACCAACATTGCCAGGCAACTATTTAGATTATTTTGAAGAGATGTACCAGGCAATCGTAAACAACGAACCCGTGCCTGTTAAGGCAGAGGATGCCTTAATGGTTATAAAAATAATTGAGGCAGCTTATCAAAGCAATGCAGAAAAAAAAGTAATCGGTTTGTAAACACCCCGGGCATTCTGCGGGTAGTAATTTAAAATACCAGTGGCATACCTTTTATAGATTCCATTGTAAAATATACTTCATGGATTTGTCTCCTTTTTTCATTGAATTTTTACACCACAACGAGTTGGTTTTAGCGGAAATAAAACCCTGCTGCAACGAAGATGATGTGTTTTATTATGACGTGGCAATGAACAACCAGTTTCAATATACCATAACTCCTGGTGCGTCTTCAAATACTAAGGGATGGAAATTAGCCTTGATGAATGCTGATAATAATGTAGACCCAACTATTATTAGTGCTATTGGCAAGCAGATAGAAGCTCATTATAAGGGGTAAGACCAACAGCAGTTTTCACTATATTTTAGAATTACTACTCATAAAAAACAAATGAAAATAACCCTACAGTTTTGCCTGATTATTCTTTCAATTTTTCAATTAAATGCTCAATCAGTTAGTTATGTTTTTTCAGCACCTAACGCGGTACACCACGAGGCTGAGATTAGTGTTGAAGCCGATAAACTTCCTGCAGGTCCTGCAATAATAAGGATGAGCAGATCATCACCGGGACGTTATGCCAAACACGAATTTGGGAAGAACGTATACAATGTAAAAGCCTTTGATAGAAATGGCAACCCTGTAAAAATTGAAAAAACAGATGCTGATATTTATAAGATCTATCATGTTTCCGGCAAGGTAAAAGTTACTTATACGCTTTATGGAAACTACCAGGATGGAACTTATGTTGGTATAGATGCTACTGGCTTTCACCTGAACATGCCTGCAACTTTTATGTGGTTCAAGGGAATGGAGAAGGCACCCATGTTGCTACAATTTGTATTGAACGATCCTGCCTGGAAAGTTGCAACACAACTGCCACAGGGTAAAGATGAATTGGTTTTTACTGCCCCGGACCTGCAATACTTTATGGATAGCCCCACCAAAGTGGGTAATCTTCAATTTAAAGAATGGACTATTACCAACCCCGATAAAAAAACGTACACTTTTAGAATTGCACTTGATGCAAATGCAAACAAAGAAATGCTTGGCCAGTTTGCAACCAAGGTTGAAAGAATGGTACGCGAAGCAAAGTCTGTATTTGGAGAAGTGCCCGCTTACGATTACGGAACCTATACTTTTTTGGCTTCGATCAATCCGTTTGTAAAAGGCGACGGCATGGAACACCGTAACTCAACAATGATTACGTTACCAAGGCTTTTTGATGGTAGCGATGACCTGCTCGGCGTTTTCAGCCATGAATTTTTTCACTGTTGGAATGTTGAACGCATTCGGCCTGCAGACATTGAACCCTTCAACTTTGAAAAAAGCAATATGAGCGAATGCTTATGGGTTGCAGAGGGCTTTACCCAATATTATGGAGATTTAATACTGATGAGAGCCGGCTTTGAAAGCGAACCAGAGTTTTTAGAAAACATGAGCCAGCTTGTAAATACAAAAATGAATTCAGCCGGTGCACAGTTGTATAGTCCCATAGAAAATAGCCAGAGAGCAGTTTTTGTAGATGCAGGGGTTTCAATTGATAAGCATAATTATTCAAACATGTACGCCTCCTATTATACTTATGGAGGAGCTTTGGCCCTAGCCCTGGACCTTGATTTACGAAGTAATTTTAAAGGAATATCACTGGATAATTTTATGCAGAAACTGTGGGCAGGTTTTGGCAAAACAGCAAAGGGATATAAAGTAAGCGATTTGCAAACAGCACTTGCGCAAGTAACAAACCCCGGCTATGCTACAAACTTCTTTTCAAAATATGTGTACGATCACCAGCCGTTGGATTATAGCCCATTATTGGCAAAGGCCGGCTTTTCATTAAACACCGTTTCGCCGGGCAAAGCATGGGCAGGCAGGGTAAATTTTGCTGCATATAAGGCGCAGCTTACCGGTAATACGCTAATTAATTCGCCGCTGTATGTGGCTGGCCTGGATGTAGATGATTTAATAATTTCGGTAGATGGCACATCCATTAATACAAATGGCGATTTTAACACTGCAATTGGTAATCATAAACCAGGCGAAAGTATTCCTATCACCTACAATCACAGGGGACAAATAACAGACACCTCACTTTTACTAAAAGAAAACCCTATGCTGAATATTGCACCTTTAAAGCAGCAATTGAATACAGCTCAACAAACTTTTAAAGATGCATGGCTCGGGACTAAAGTCAAAGAGTAACTCCCAACTTCAAAATTATTTGAGCTGAAACTCCCAGGCATTACTCTTTATGTAATGGATGAATTTATCAGATTCGGATACTTTTAAATCAGATTTATTTACCCGAATTAATGATGCGAAGAATTTTGAATTAGCCATAACCTGCCCTTTACTAATCTTCAAAAGGCTAACTATTGTCTAATGTCTATTGTAAAAAGAAAGTATTTACACTCCTCCAATTGAGTTTGTAAAGTATCCTGCTTGCGTCCATTTTAAAATATGATCCTCCTATGTTCTCAAAAGTTTGCCAGGTTTGCACTTTACTATTTCCCTTTCTACCTGTTTAATTTGAATGCAAAAAAAGCGTGACAGTTGATCATTCAAACTTGTTTTCCCGCCAATACAAATCTTAAAACCGACAATTACATTATTCAATAGTTTTTAATTTAAAATTGATGGTATGGTTATTTATAAGCATTATTCTTGTTTTTAAATAAAATTATTTAGATTAATAAATTGAATAGATGTAATTTTTACATTTTATTTTTATCATTGTATTTTTGTCTATATTTTTTTATTAAATCCCCAATTAACATGGAAGCAAACCTTATCGTAAAAGCCGAAGATCTTACACCGGATTTTGCTGATGGTATTTGTAAGGTCTTTTCGAAGAGTGCTATGTTGCATATTAAGATTGAGTACAATCTTAATGCAGAGGCAGCACCGGCTGGTAAAAAACGTGGTCCAAAACCAAAAGGTTCTGCTGCTGCGTCAACTTCAACGGGTAAAAAACGTGGAAGAAAACCTAATGCAGAAAAGCAGGAATCAGCTATGCCTAAAAAACGTGGGCCAAAGCCTAAAATAGCTTAATATCCTTTTTGTAAAAACAAGTTGCTTGAATGCTGCTTAATCTTTTAAGGTTATCCTTCACTGATTAAGCAGTTTTTTTATTTCTAAAATTTCACTTGTTACCTTACAAGAAATTTCGGTAGTCCGCCCACATATCCACAATAATCCTTCTGCAACTCTTTTGAAAGTTATATGTTAATCCCATTGCAGCATTATTGCCTCTTTCATTCTTACGGCAGCATAATCCATTTATCAAAAAAATGGGTTAATTATTAGTCAATCCGATTTTTTTGATCTGAATAGGTGAAATTCGCAGCTTTTAAATGCCCGGGTAAATTATGGTAAACAAGAGATTACAAGTATGGCTCCCCCTTCTATTTTCAATAGTGATGGTTTTAGGAATGGTAATCGGATACAAGATCAGGCAGGATGCCAGTATGCCCGGCTTTTTCAAAACCACCAACAAGTCAGTTCTCCAGGAAGTTTTAGACCTGGTGGATTTAAAATATGTTGACAAAGTTGAAACGGATACCCTTGGCAACAATGCCATCCCCGGCATACTTAATAAGTTAGATCCTCACTCTGTTTTTATTCCTTCAAGCGAGTTAATGCAGGTTAACGATGACCTGAGAGGAAATTTTACCGGCATAGGTGTAGAGTTCCAGATGTTTTACGATACCGTTAATATTTTAAATGTGTTACCGGGCGGCCCTTCTGAAAAAGCAGGTATGCTGGTAGGCGATAAAGTAATTACCATAAACGACACTATACAACTTGCTGGAAAAAAAATCAACCCCGATAATATCCGAAAATATTTAAGAGGCAAGAAAGGAACTCCGGTAAAAGTAACTGTATACAGAAACGGAAAGCTGATACCGTTGATTATTGAAAGAGGAACCATCCCTGTTCCTTCAGTTGATGCTTCTTACATGATTGACGGGCAAACAGGCTTTATTCATCTCAATCGTTTTTCAGAAAATACTTACCGTGAGTTTATGCAGGCAATGGAAAAATTGCAGGCGCAAAAAATGCAACACCTCATACTTGATTTAAGAGGAAATGGAGGTGGTTTATTAAACCAGGCAGTAAACATAGCGGATGAATTTTTAGATGAGGATAAATTGATTGTATACACCCAGGGCAGCCATGTTCCAAAATACGAGTACAAGTCCAGCAAAGAAGGTTTGTTTGAAAAAGGTAGCCTTGCTGTTTTAATAGATGAATCATCTGCAAGTGCCAGCGAAGTATTAAGTGGCGCTTTACAGGATTGGGATCGGGCAACCATTGTTGGAAGGCGCTCTTTTGGCAAAGGACTTGTGCAGGAACAGTTTGGATTAAGTGATGGCTCGGCCCTTAGACTGACTGTTGCACGCTACTATACACCACTGGGCCGCAATATTCAAAAATCGTACACTAACGGGTATGCCCAATACGAAGAAGAAGTTACCGGAAGATTTCATAATGGAGAAGTGTTGAAACCGGATACCACCACAAACCGTGGTGCTGCATTCAAAACAAAGAAAGGTAAAATAGTATATGGTGGTGGTGGCATTACTCCCGATGTTTTTGTAGCGTTTGATACAACATCGATGGGAAAAACTTTATTAAGTCTCTACGCAAAAGGCACCCTCAATAAGTTTATCTACACGTATTATATTCAACATAAAAACGAATTGTCTTCTTTTAAAACTCCTTCTGAATTAGGCAACGGTTTTCAATACGGCGACCGTGAATTGGAAGAATTAAAAAAGTTTGCAACCAGGGATTCTATCAACCTTGACAAACTTACCATCCGCGATAAGGAATACCTGAAAAAACGAATTCCATCTATGCTGGCAAGGCAAATTTGGAGGTACGATGGTTACTACCAGGTAATGAATCGCAATGATGAGTTTGTACAAAAAGCTTTGGAAGTATTAAACACTACCACTTCTGTTAATCGCTAATCTACTCATCATTCTTGCCTATCTACATCTAGCCTTCGGCCGGCAGGCCTGAGTATTTGTATACCTTACCTTTGTAAAAACATACCTATTTATGTGGCTGAATAATATTTTAGAAACGATTGGAAATACGCCATTGATTAAGATCAATAATATTACAAAGGACCTGCCTTGTACTGTATTGGCAAAAGTTGAATATTTTAATCCCGGTAATTCAATAAAAGACCGGATGGCTGTGAAGATGATAGAGATAGCTGAGAAGGAAGGCAAGTTAAAACCCGGGGGAACTATTATTGAAGGAACCAGTGGCAATACTGGTATGGGTCTTGCACTGGCGGCCATTATTAAAGGTTATAAATGCATATTTACTACCACTGATAAACAAAGTAAAGAGAAGGCGGATATACTAAAAGCTGTTGGCGCCGAAGTTATTGTTTGCCCAACTAACGTCGATCCTGAAGACCCAAAAAGTTACTATTCTGTTTCTAAAAGACTGGCCACAGAAGTGCCCAACTCGTGGTATGTAAACCAATATGATAACCTTGCAAACCGTCTGGCTCACTACGAACAAACAGGTCCTGAAATTTGGGAGCAAACAGAAGGTAAAGTAACCCATCTTATTGTTGCTACAGGTACAGGTGGCACCATCACCGGCACAGGTAAATATCTTAAGGAAAAGAATCCTGACATTAAAGTTTGGGCTATTGATTCATACGGCTCTTTATTAACCAAGTATTTCAATACCGGGGAGTTGGATATGAAAGAAGTACATCCCTACATTACCGAAGGCATTGGTGAAGATTTTGTGCCGGAGAATTACGATATGTCGATAATTGATAAGTTTGAAAAAGTAACAGATAAAGCAGGTGCAGTAATGGCACGCAGAATTGCCAAAGAAGAAGGCATTTTTATAGGATATAGTGCAGGCAGTGCGTTGCAGGGATTGATGCAATTAAAGCAGGAACTTAAAAAAACTGATGTGGTCGTGGTAATATTTCACGATCATGGCAGCCGGTATGTAGGTAAAATTTATAACGACCAATGGATGATGGAAAGAGGCTTTTTGGATGTGAAGACTTTTAAAGACATGGTTAGTGGACGGGCGACTAAAAGATTGGTTACCATAGAACCACAGCAAACCGTTGCAGATGCTGTGGAACTAATGAAGAAATACGATATTGAACAAATACCAGTTATGAATGGTGAAGGATTAATTGGTGCGGTTAGTGAAGGTGGCCTTTTCAAAAAAATCTTTAGCAACCCCGAGATAAAAAATGAAACTGTAGCAAGTGTAATGGAACCAGCCTACCCTATTGTGTCGTTTGACACTCCGGTAGAGCGATTAGGCAACTTAATAAACAAGGATAACGGTGCAGTACTTGCAAAAGACGAGAGTGGTAATTTGCACATTGTAACCAAGTACGATGTGATTCAAAGCCTGGCTAAATAATCTACAACCCAATTTTACTTTACATAAACAGAGTATGCCTTTCAACTTGAAGAGAGCTCTGCATTAATCTGGAATTGTTCTATTCACCCCTTATTTTACTTTTAGTCAAATGATTAGCGGCATCGATCAAATGAGAAATGTAATACAATTAAATGCATATCCAAAACGCATCATTTCCCTCGTGCCATCTCAAACTGAATTATTGTACTATTTGGGTCTTGAAGAAGAAGTCATCGGCATTACAAAATTTTGCGTGCATCCTCAACAATGGTTCAAAAACAAAACGCGTGTTGGTGGTACCAAAGCAATCAACATCGAAAAGATTAAAGCCCTTCAACCCGATCTTGTAATTGCCAATAAAGAAGAGAACGTAAAGGAGCAAATAGAGGAACTAAAAGCCTTAGCCCCCGTTTGGATTTCAGACATTAATAACCTGGATGATGCACTGGAAATGATAGAAAAAGTAGGTTTAATAACAGGCAAATCAACTCTAGCCAATGTACTTACTGAACAGGTTAAAAATGCCTTTCTACAAATTAATTTAAAGACTGAACAACAAGCAAGCGTTCCAATAGAACACACGCTACCTTGCAATATCGACGTATCAAATGAAATGACATCAACCCCTTTGGCCCCTGTTAAAATTGCCTATCTCATTTGGCAAAATCCTTACATGACTGTTGGTGGCGATACCTTTATTGGTGACATGATCAGGCGTTGTGGCCTGCAAAACGTTTTTGAAGATCAGTACAGGTATCCTGTAATCACACCAGAGGAAATACAAAATAGCGGTTGCGATATTCTTTTATTATCCTCCGAGCCTTTTCCTTTTACTCAAAAGCACATAGATGCCTTGCACATGCAATACCCTACAATAAAAATGCTATTGGTTGATGGGGAAATGTTTAGCTGGTATGGAAGCCGGTTATTACCTGCAGCAATGTATCTTAACCAACTAAACGCTACCATCAATTCTTTAATGAACCTTACTTTTAACACCGCTTAATATTAACTGCACCACAAGGCTAAACAAAGGCTATTTGTAGATTAAGCTTCTATCTCTATCTATCCAAAATATAAAAATCAAACTGCACTGTATATTCCCATAGTTATTACCTTGAGCATACAAGCATTCATCACACATGAGTTTTACAAAACTATCTAACGAGGCCCGGCTTACTAAAGATGATGCTCCATCAAAAAAAAAACAGTTCTACCCTATCAACGCTTCGCTACGCTCCTATTTAAAACACCATGCACGGGAAGTTAAGTTACCGGTTAGTTACGATGACCTGTACCGCATAACCTACTCTGTGCCCTTAAAGGATAAATTTGGTAACGATACCATGTGGGAGAAAGCAGTGTACGATATGCGTGAATGGGACTTTATAAGAGAAGGCCTGATTAAGATATATGCCATTTTAAAAACAGAGGGGAACCTAAGTTTTAGTAAACACCTCGACGTTGCCCGTATAGATTTCTGCACCTTTGGTAACTCCAATCCCTTTAGAATTAGGATAGTTAATAAATACAACGATAACTACGATCACTTTTACATAAAGACTGCCGATGCCAGCCGTATTTATGGCCTTGAATTAGAGCACCTACTTTCTCCCAACCGCATTACCTATTTTACCCAATACAACACACTGGTAGAAGAACATATACCGGGTATACCCGGCGACCTTTTTATACAGCAACACCTGCACGAACCAATGACCAACAAATTGCGCTTTGCAAAGGAGTTTGTTAAGTTTAACGAACGTTGTTTTCTAAGGTTATTGGGAGATATGAGGAGCTATAATTTTGTAGTAGACATCACACCCGACATTGAAGATTTTCAATACCGCATAAGGGCTATTGACTTTGACCAGCAATCGTACGAAGGAAGAAAAAATTTGTACTTGCCCCAATATTTTAAAGAGAACCGCCACCTGGTGGATCTTGCTTTGCAATTGATTGATAAAGATTCAATAGAGCAATACCAGACGGAGGAAAGAACGATGATGGCCTTTAGAGTGGCCGAATCAAGATACCGGCTGATGGAATTATTCAACATTATGTGCCGCGATAATATCGCACCCGTAGAAAAAGTTGACCAGCTTAAACAGGAACTAAACGGTTACTTTAAAAACCCGAAATTTTTACGCTGCAACTCTATGGGTGACATCGTTAAAACCAACCTGAAACAAACATTGTTGAAAAATCTATCGCAAATTCAGATGGATAAAAAATTTAACATGGAATAAATTCCTAACATTAAACTGCATATAAAATCTGTAATTATGGTAACAAATAAAACCATTGAAATTTTAGGTGATAAAGCTGCTTATTTATTAGAGCACACGTGCAACACCATTGATAAAGCAACTTTGCATTTACCTGCCAGCACCCATGTGGATGACATTTGGGTGAATAGCAATCGCAACAACCAGGTTTTAAGAAATTTTAGCGAGCTATTAAATCATGGCCGTTTAGCAAATACGGGTTACTGCAGCATCTTTCCGGTAGACCAGGGTATTGAGCACAGTGCAGGTTCTGCCTTTGCACCTAACCCTATGTATTTTGATCCTGAAAATATTATAAAGCTGGCTATGGAAGCAGGCTGCAATGCCGTTGCCTCCACTTTTGGTGTATTGGGCATTATGAGCCGAAAATATGCGCATAAAATTCCCTTTGTAGTAAAGATCAATCACAACGAATTTTTAAGCTTGCCCAACCGGTACGACCAAACCATGTTTGGCAGTATAAAAAATGCATGGAACATGGGTGCTACCGCTGTAGGTGCAACAGTATATTGGGGAAGTGCAGAAAGCTCCCGGCAACTAAAAGAAGTGGCCGAAGCCTTTGAAATAGCCCACGAACTGGGCATGGTAACCATACTTTGGTGTTATACCCGCAACAATGGTTTTAAAGTAGATGGAGTTGATTACCATACCTCGGCCGATTTAACCGGGCAGGCAAACCACCTGGGTGTAACTATTGGAGCAGACATTATAAAACAAAAACTACCAACCAATAACGGAGGTTACCTGGCTACCGAACATGGCAAAACCAGCAAACTGGTTTACGAAAAATTAACCACAGAACATCCAATTGATCTTACACGTTACCAGTTGCTTAATTGTTACAACGGGAGGGTTGGATTGATTAATAGCGGTGGCGAAAGTAAAGGTGCCAGTGACCTGCAGGATTCGGTAATGACCGCTGTAATAAACAAGCGTGCCGGTGGTATGGGATTGATATTGGGTCGCAAAGCTTTTCAACGCCCTTTTAGCGAGGGTGTGGCACTTATAAATGCCGTTCAGGATGTGTATCTTGATGATACCATTACCATAGCATAATTTGGAAGTAAGGCATGATTACCTTCAAATAAAACCTATAAAAAAGACGGTTTCTTAAACTTGATTGAAAGACAGTTAGCAAAGGGAATGGTCAAGCATAACACAAAAAAAATATTGATTATCTTCGATCCCCCAATTAAAAATGTATGAAAAAAGAAGAGGATTTTGATACTAACCTGGCAGGTGAAGAAGGGAAGACTGGAGAGGTAAAACCACAAAGGTGGTTTAAGAGAATTAAGAAGGGAATTACCACTTCCACCGCTGATAAAAAAGAGACGCCGGAAGGCCTTTGGACCAAATGCCCCGAATGCAATTATATATGTACCACCGCTGATTTAAAAGATGCTTTATATGTTTGTCCCAAATGCAATTACCATCACCGCATAGGCAGCGAAGAATATTACGAAATTTTATTTGACAACAACGAATACAACGAACTTTTTGACAATATCAGAAGCAAAGATTTTTTAGAATTTGTAGACCTGAAACCTTACTCAAAAAGACTGGAAGACATTTGGGCCAAGAGCGATCTTACTGATAGCATGCGTGTAGCCGTTGGCAAGGTTGATAATAAGGAGATGGTAATTGCCTGTATGGATTTTGAGTTTATTGGTGGTAGCCTGGGAAGTGTTATGGGTGAGAAATTTAGCCGGGCCGTTGACTATTGTATCGCTCACAAATTGCCATTTATGGTAATTAGCAAAAGTGGTGGAGCCCGTATGATGGAAAGTGCATTTAGCCTGATGCAACTGGCAAAGACCTGCGGCAAATTATCGCAGCTTACCGATGCAAAGTTGCCTTACATATCTTACCTGACCGACCCAACCTTTGGTGGAATATCTGCCAGCTTTGGTATGCTGGGCGATTTGAACATTGCAGAACCTGGTGCCCTTATCGGCTTTGCCGGACCAAGGGTTATTAAAGAAACCATTAAAAAAGATTTGCCTCCCGGCTTTCAACGTAGCGAGTTTTTATTGGAGCACGGTTTTCTGGATATGATCATTGACAGGAAAGAATTGAAAAAGAAGGCGTCTGTTTTGTTGACAACTTTCGCCAACTAATAGTTAGGTATTTCGGAGCAATATTATTTTACCTGCATGAGAAATCCACCAGAAATAAAAGACCTGGCTCAACTCCGCTTAAAAGAAGCAGAAATTTTTTTTAAAAATGGAATGTGTGACGGAGCATTTTACCTTGCCGGATACAGTGTAGAATTAATGCTTAAGGCTAAAATTTGTGAAAGATTAGGTATCCCAAATTTATTTGACGAAACAGATGTTACTGTAAATTCTATGAAAGGAATTGGAGAAATAAGGAAAACGCTAAAAACTCATAATCTTTTTACACTCTTAATTTTTAGTGGATTGAAGGTAAAATTTGATATAGATAAATCAACTAATAAAGACTTAGCAAAGGAAAATTCACAATTGTTCAATGCCTGGGATGAGAATGCACGATATAAGCCATGCGGCCATATGTTAGATAAAGACGTCGAAAAATTATTAAATTTGCTTTCAGGAACTAACGGAATATTATCATGGATAGAAAACAACTAAAAGAGCTTTTACAACCCTTTCAAGCAAAATGTGCTGAACAAGGCAAGCCATTAAAAGACATTTGTGTGGAAGAAGCTTTTCCCGGAGACTTGTCAACTTCGTATATTATCCAGGTAAAAGCATCTTGGGTTGACGAAATGTATTGTTCTGACGCAATTGATTTTTTATTCGACATACTTTGGGAGACTACTGACGAAGAAATAAGAAAGAAAGTTTTCTCGATACAGGTACTTGATAGTAATGATGAATTTCATTGTATATCAGAACCAGCCATGGTAACACAATAAACACTGCAACTTACATTACCTCGCTTTTATGCAAGCTAATAAATGGAATGCCTTCTTCAGTTAGTTTTCAACAGCAGTCCAGGCTTGAGATATAAATCATGGATATCAAATATCCGTCAACATTAAAATCTTCTTTAGGTTTTTGAAGTGGGGTTTACATCATAAAACACCAATTCATAAACAGAAAGGAAAAAGCTTGTTGCATCATTCTTTATGTACCGAGCTGAATATAATTTAGCCTATAGTAGAATAGGTATTGAGATATTATGGCAGCGAAAGAAATTAAAAATAAGCAGGCTTACTTTGAATATTTTATTGAGGATAAGTACGATGCCGGGATGGTTTTATTAGGCACCGAGGTTAAAAGCCTTCGCGAAGGAAAAGTGAGTTTTAACGACAGCTTCTGCATGTTTTTTAAGAACGAGCTGTGGTTACGTGGAATGTACATTGCCGAGTATTCCCTTGGTACTACCAATAACCACATTACCGTTCACGATCGCAAATTGTTGCTAACAAAAAGAGAATTAAAGAAAATTCAGAATAAAATGAAGGACGTTGGTTTTACCATAGTTCCGTTGCGGATCTTCTTTAATGATAAAAACCTTGCAAAAATTGAGATAGGTATTGGTAAGGGTAAAAAATTGCATGACAAAAGAGAAACCATTCGCAAAAGAGACACAGACAAAGAGATAAAACGACACCTCAAATAAACCAGGTTTTTTTTCAACAAATTTATTATAGTATCCCTTCCTTTGGCATAAAAATGGATGTTTCACGGCAATGTGACAACTTTCATCCGGCTATTTCAGTCTACTAATTGTTTAAGTGTATCCATCTAATATCCATTCAAAAAAATATTCCATTTGAAACCTGTTGCTATACTTATAATATTACTGGCTACCCTTTTTGCTTCCACCCCAGTCGTTATTGCCCAGAATATAACAGGCCAATATTACGGAATTGGCAACGTTACTAAAGATGGCAATTACAGCCAATACCTTACTGAGTTAATACTGGTTCAAAAAGGAAACTCCGTTACCGGCGAGTTTAATTACTATTTTAAAACCAGCCATATTACAGCTAAAGTAAAAGGAGAATTTAACTCAAACACCCGCTTATTAAAACTGCACCTGGTTCCGTTACTGAATTATAAAGCAGCAAACAACCTTGGCGCCGACTGTCCTATGCAGGGATATTTTGTGCTAAGGGTGGCGAAGGTTGAGACTACGTTAAGCGGCGAGTTTGAAGCCGTTGATGCCTATAAATATACCTGCCCATCCATTTTTATAAAGCTGAAGAAGGAAATACCAACACCTGAGGAAAAAACAATGATGGAAGTTGCAAGGGCAGCCGAAGCTAAAACGAAGGAATTTGATTCGTTAACCACGGCAAAATTTGCTGCCGATACCACCACAACTGTAATAATTGATGAAGAGCCTGTAATAACTTCAAGATGGAATAGTACCACAGGTAAGAAAACAACTTCCAAAACAATAATTTCAAAGAAAACTGTCACCAATTCAAAAATTGTTGCTACCAAGCAGAATGTGGAAACACTACCTCCAACTAAAGAGGATGACATAGAGGCTAAAACAGATACCAGGATAATTGATTCAACAAGAGCAACTGTAGTAGCAACCAAACGTCATATTAAGTCAACCTCGTCTGTAGTAAAACCAACGGCACCTGCAAAAAAACCGCAGATTAATAAAAACGATCAAACTGCTATTGCTCAAACAAAGCCTGTTTTAATAAAAATTGTTCCACCCAAACCCACACCCATTGTTTTAAAACCCGAAGAAATAGCATTAACCAAAGATTTATTGAAACGGACTTTTGAAGAAAGCGCCGTTATAGAAGTGGAAGCAGATAGTTTGTTTATAGAATTATACGATAATGGAGAAGTTGATGGAGATACTGTTGCTTTATTTTACAACAGGCAACTTCTGCTAAGCAAGCAAGGCTTAAGCACAAAACCAATAAAGCTGGTGGTACCTATTGATACCTCTACGCAAGAAATAAGTATGTATGCTGAAAACCTGGGTATCATACCTCCCAATACAGCCATTTGTATTATTATGGCGGGCGGCAAAAGGTATGAACTTACCTTAACAAGTACGTTTATTAGAAACGGTACTATAAGGTTTAGAAAGAAAACCCAGGCACAGATAGAGCAGGAGAAAAAATATTTGTAGTACCGCTTTAATCAATAACCATTTTCCGAAAAAGACAAAGCATGGTTTAAAAGTTTTTTCAAAATAAAGTTGGTTGTGCCTGGTCATCTGCTTTAACTTGCCATTCCATCTCTGTACTTTTTGAGAAGTCTACGAGTTTGTTGCCAATGGCTTTCCAGCCCATCACTTCTACAAAACCACCTATTTGTATTTTCTGGGTTTGACTAGTGGCACCCCTGCCCGTATGCAAAAGCAGCACGGGGTCTTCATCAGTCGTAACTGCTTCAAGGCGGTTGCCTTTACCTTCTTTTATAAACAGGAATTTGCTCTTTAACGTAGAGGTTTCAACCTTAAACCTCTTTACGTTATACTGCTGTTTTTCGTTATCAAGGTACACAGCCGTAATAGCGTTATCCGGGTTAAACTTTTCGATAAGTAATATACGTTCGGGTTCAAAGCGCTGGGTTAATTCCGTATCAGTAAGTTCATAGCTGCCATCATCAGTGATTACCAAAATTTTATCTTCTTCAAAAGTGCCCAGGTACTCTCCTTTCTCTTCTGTGTTTAAACGACCAAATTTACTGTCAAACCAAAGTTTTCTGCCTGCCAATGTACTTCTGCCGGCTTCCTTAAACTTAACTGATTTTACAGGGTATTTGGTAACCTGGTTGCCATTGCTTCCACGTCCTTTTATGTCAAGTTCTTCAAAATAAAAATCAAATTCTTTTTTCTTAGCTGTGCAGTTGGGGCTAAGAACCACCTTTACCACTTCTGCCTCTCCATTATGGTTACTGGTAAAATAGTGAACCTTGCTTTTGTCGCCCCCTTTGGAAAGATCATACTCCTTGTCGCGGGTAATGCCGGTTACATTAAATCGCTTGGCATAACTCACACCACTTGGTCCATCTACGTATACCATGTTATAAGTGGTGCGGTCATCGCTCCGCTGAAACACTTCTGCATGTATGATATCCTTGCCAATGAAGACCTTGTCGGAAACTTTTACCACCTTCATTTTGCCTGCCTTTGTAAACACAATTATATCATCCAGGTCTGAACACTCGGCTATCAGTTCATCCTTCTTCAACGTCATACCAATGAAGCCTTCTGCACGGTTCATGTAGACTTTGGTATTGGCAATAGCTACCGATTTTGCAGTGATGGTATCAAAGGGTTTAATCTCTGTTTTGCGCTCTCTTCCTTTCCCGAATTTTTTTAGCAGGTTTTCGTAATAAGCAACTGCGTAATCGGTCAGATGCTGCAAATCGAACTGCACCTGTTTAATGTCGCTTTCCAGGTTTTTAATCTGCTCGTTTAGTTCATCAATGTCAAGTTTGTAAATGCGCCTTACAGGTTTTTCCGTAAGCTTTACAATATCTTCTCTTGTTATGTCGCGTTTTAAAATTTTTTTAAATGGATTGAAAGCTTTGTCGATTGCTTCCAAAACTTTCTCCCATGTCTCATGTTTTTTTTCTAACTCTTTGTATATTTTTTCTTCGAAGAATATTTTTTCAAGAGAAGTATAATGCCATTTTTCGTTTAACTCTCCCAGCCTTATCTCAAGCTCTCTTTTTAATAGTTCTTTGGTTTTATCAGCACTTAGTTTTAGTAAGTCCTGCACGGTCATAAACAAAGGCTTTTGCTCAACAATTACGCATGCATTGGGCGAGATGCTTACCTCGCAATCGGTAAAAGCATACAAGGCATCAATCGTAATATCCGGCGATATACCCTGGGCCAGTTCCACCATAATTTCAACATTAGCGGCAGTGGTATCTGTTACCTTCTTCACCTTTATTTTACCTGCATCGTTGGCTTTTACAATGCTGTCGCACAACGATGAAACTGTTACACCATAAGGCACATTTTTTATGACGAGTGTCTTTTTATCTACCTCTTCGATAGTAGCACGAACACGAACCTTTCCTCCACGTTTACCTTCATTGTAATTGCTAACATCAATCATTCCCCCCGTTTGAAAATCAGGAAATATTTCAAACTTCTTACCTCTTAAGAACTTTATGGAAGCGTCTATTAATTCGCAAAAATTATGAGGTAAAATTTTAGTAGACAAACCAACGGCTATTCCATCTGCACCCTGGGCCAATAATAACGGAAACTTCATGGGTAAAGTAACAGGCTCATTTTTGCGGCCATCGTAGCTCAATTGCCACTCTGTAGTTTTGGCATTAAAAGCAACCTCCAGTGCAAACTTGCTCAGCCTTGCTTCAATATATCGTGGGGCTGCTGCATCGTCACCGGTTCGCACATCGCCCCAGTTACCCTGTGTTTCAATCATCAATTCTTTCTGGCCCATGTTTACCAAAGCATCGCCTATGGAGGCATCACCATGCGGGTGGTATTGCATGCTCTGCCCTATGATGTTGGCTACCTTGTTAAAACGGCCATCATCCATTTCCTTCATGGAGTGTAGTATCCTTCGCTGTACTGGCTTTAAACCATCTTCTAATGCAGGCACTGCTCTCTCCAGTATAACGTATGAGGCATAATCAAGGAACCAGTTTTTATACTGCCCCTGCACACCACTTTCATTGTTAGTTAATTCTAGCCCTGCACTTGTTGAAATAGCCATTAATCTTCTGCTGTTTTGAGAGCGCAATTTACATGGTTCAGCAGCAATAAGACTGAAGTTATCTTACAAAAAACATAAGTAAACGAATTGGATAATAAGGCCAGTAATTTAAAATAGGTACTAATAGGTATATGTAACGGAGCAAATAATTTTACAGTTTGCAATAACAAAACTGGCCAATAATTTCTACTTTGTAGAACCAAAATATTTTACACTATGATAAAAATTACTGTGTTGTACGGGCACCCTACAGATGAAACTGTATTTGAAAAATATTACGAAGAAGTGCATACCCCGATTGCACTTTCTATACCCAATATGGAACGCATAGAACTTACAAAGTTTATGTCTAACCCCGATGGCACCAAGGCCGCTTACTACCGGATGGCAGAATTATATTTTGAAAATTTGGATGTGCTTTCGCAGTCAATGGGCTCTGCTGAAGGTCGGGCAACAGCAGGCGACCTGGCCAATTTTGCCACAGGCGGCGTTACTCTATTAACCGGCGAAGTGTTTTAACCTCGATTAATTTAATAGTTTTAAAGTAGGTGGTTGAATCACAACTTCCACCTTACTCAAGCTTCATACATTTCCAGGGGCTGGCCATTGGGATCGTAGAAGAAAGCAAAACGTTTTCCTGTAATCTCATCAACCCTCACATCTTGAACATCTACATTTTTGCTTCTTAATTCTGCTACAGCTTCATCAACGTTTTCCACCTCGAAAGCAAGGTGCCTTAACCCTTTTGATTCGGGGAATGAATTTCTTTCTTTAAACTCAGGAAACGAAAATAATTCTATTTGATAGATGCCATTTATTGCAAGATCCAGCTTATAGGATTGCCTTACTTCACGGTAGGTTTCTTTTAAAATTTCGAAACCCAAAACCTCCGTATAAAAAGCTTTGCTTTTTTGATAGTCATCCGTTAATATGGCTATGTGGTGAATGCGATTGATCTTCATTAATTAATTTTTTTACCGGGTATATCCTGTCCATTTTGGTGAAGGATCATTTTCTCCACTTCTCCTTTATCGTTTTTAAAAAACTCAACCTGTGCATCTACTACTTTCAGGAAAAACTGGTTGTCCTTTTTAGCAAACATCTCGAAAGGTTGCTGCCCTGTGGCCTGACCAAATATTTTCCCATCTTTTGTAGTAACAGTAATCTTAAATACAGGACTCAACTCGTACACGCCAACATATTGTTGTAGCTGCGAACTATCCAATGTAACCTGTGTATTGAGTTCAGGCAGTTTATAAGGCTTATCAAAAAGAATAGCAAACACGCCGCCGTTTACATCGCCCATTTTTGTAGAATTGCTATTGCTTAAAAGAGTAATGCTGATATGGTCGTCTGGAAAAATAGAATTGCTTGAAAGAAAGCCATGGATGCCCCCGTCGTGGGTAATTATTTTACGACCGGCAAATGTGTCTATTATCCATCCCAATCCATATTTGTCTTTGCGGGGCGTAAACGCGTTTGCCAGTGATTCTTTCTTCAAAATTTTATTGGTCGAAAGAGATTGGTTCCATTTATACAGATCACCCGTGGTAGTAAACAAAGCACCGGCCGAAAAGCTTACGGATGAATCAACAATGACCGATTTTATTGCTGCAAGTTGATTAATGCTCTGGTAACCTGTTGCTTTATCTGGGCTGGAAAGATGGGTAAAATCAAAACCGGAGTGTGTCATTTGTAAGGGTTGAAAGATCTGATCCCTAACCACATTTTCATATTTTTTACCAGTAACCTTTTCTATAATGTAGCCTAACATCATATACCCTGAATTGCTGTAGCTGAATTTTGATCCCGGTTCAAAATCCAATGGCTTGTCTTTAAAGTAGTTCATCATTTCTTGTGATGAATGAGGTTTGTCAGCATCGCTACTCATTAGTTGCTGGTCACCAGTATAATTCCATATGCCCGAAGTATGTGTAAGCAGGTGTTCGACTGTTATCTTATCGCCATTAGCAAACGAGGGGGAATACTTGCTGAGATTATCGGTTAAGGCCAACTTTTTTTGTTCGGCAAGTTTTAAAATTATGGTTGAAGTAAACTGTTTGGTAACAGAACCAATTTGATAAATTGTATTGGCATCAGCAGGCATTTTACCGTCAAAGTTTTTTACACCATACCCTTTACTTAATAGTGGTTGTCCGTTTTGCATGATGAGCACACTACCATTAAATATATCTGCTTTTAAGGCAGCAGTAAAATAAGCATCCAATTTTTCGTTAACCGTTTGGGCGGGGGATGTAAAAGCCCGTGCCGAAATCAGTAATAAGATCAGTAATTTTTTCATGGCTGTTTTAATTAACGGTTGCAGTTTCGTTTTCAAATTCTTTTAAACGTATTTCCATTTCCTTCATGTTTTTTACATTACCCTGAATGTCTATCCTTCCCGCTTCAGCAAGATTTTTCAATCTCCATAAAAGATAAACATCGCCTGTTGTTTCCTTTGCTTTAGCAAAAAACTGGTTAAACAATTTGTTTACTTTTTGCCAGTCCTTTGTCACAAATTTCAATACCTCTGCATCGTAATAATCATACTCTTTCTGAATTAACTTTTTACCGCCTTCCAACAATCTTACACCTTTGTCCTCATTGGCAAGTTTTAACCATTCATCAGGATCAACTTCAAACTCTGATAAAGTAATGGGCCTTGCCAGTTTTTTAGCTTTCAAAAATTCTTTGGCAGGTATTTGAAAAAGATTGGTTGGGTAAAATAAATTGCCCTTATCGTTTATGAATGGAAGGTTGTTGAGGTAGAGGATAAAAACACGTCCCTGGTAATCTTTTAGCTGGCTCATCAGCCAATAGTAGCCGCTTACATCATGCTTATTTTGGGCAGCCCATATCCATAGTATTTCCTCCTGGTTTTCATCCAGCATTTTTTTTATTTCCGCTACCACAGCGGGGTCGTTTACACGACCATTATCCGAAATACCTTCATAATGACCATCGGTCAAAATATCCCTCCACCATTGCAAACGGGTAGCCATGCCTTCCTCAGCATACAAATTATTAATAGGTCCAACAGCATAATCGTCTTGTATTTCAAGTATGGGTGCTTGTAGGGCATTGTCTAGTTCAAAGCTTTTTTTTAATGCATCAACATCGGCGTGTTGAAAAACAACATGTATCATAGAATAAGTAAAAATTAAAAAGTAAAAAATCGGGCGCTATGTATAAGAACCTCAATTGGGTGTCAGGTTAATTTTCTCTTAACAACTCAATTCCTTCAGCGGCGCAAGGTAAAATAAAATCGGAGTCGTGGGAAGCCAGTTGTGTAATGCCATGAATTTTGCAAGTAGCTAAAATGATGGCATCATTGGGCAGAAGGTTATAAGTAAGCATAAAAGCAGGAACCATCTCGAACACTTTTCTATCGGCTGGTATTAAAGTAAAGTCTGATAATGCAGAGGCTATATCTAAGTTTTTCTGTATGATACCAGGTATTGCGCTTTTTTCTTTTAATGTACGCGGAGAGGCACCTCCAAAAAATGCTAAAAAGTGAAAAAGGTATTCGCTAACAATCGTTTCATTTATACAGCATTCGTTCCTAATATCTGATATTACTGAATGGTAAAACCTGGTTTTATTTCCTTTCAAGGCCTCAATTAAAACTGAAGTATTCAAAAGAATTTTATTGGTCGTAAACATCATACTTGCTTATAGGAAAATCAGGATATTTAGCAGTGCCTACAATTCTCATCATCCTCTTCACTTTTTCTTCGTGCTGAACTTGATCGATATTTACAACATTTTGCTCTTCCTCTTTAGCTGAAAGAATGATCACTTCAAGTTCTTTATTTTCAAACTCTTTAGGTACTTTAACAGAAAGAAGTCCCTGGTAAGCGACTCCCTTCATTTTAATTGCTTCCATTTTACTAATATTAAACTCAAATTTACTAATAAACTTCTAACCCTTTAAGCTGGATGAAGTACGGTGCCTTCCGGCAATTCCTCAATCAAATCCAGTTCAACCTTTAAATTGTCTATTATAAACTCCTGGCGCTGCATGGTATTCTTACCCATGTAATATTCCAGTAATTGTTGTATGTGCGTTTCGGGCAAAAGCATCACTGGTTGTAGCCTGATATCTTCTGCTATAAATGCTCCAAACTCGTTCGGGCTAATTTCACCCAACCCTTTAAAACGAGTGATCTCAGGCTTATTGCCCAGTTTTTTAATGGCAGCATTTTTCTCGGCACCATCATAACAATAAATGGTTTCCTGTTTGTTACGAACTCTGAATAAGGGTGTATCCAAAATATATACATGACCATTTTTAACCAGGTCAGGAAAGAACTGCAAAAAGAACGTGAGCATCAGCAGTCGAATGTGCAAGCCATCCACATCTGCATCAGTAGCTAAAACAATATTGTTATAGCGAAGACCATCCAAACCATCCTCTATATTTAAGGCATGCTGCAGAAGATTAAACTCTTCATTCTCATACACCACTTTTTTAGTAAGACCAAAGCAATTCAATGGTTTACCACGAAGGCTAAAAACTGCCTGCGTTTCCACATTGCGGCTTTTTGTTATGGAGCCACTTGCACTATCACCTTCAGTTATAAATATGGTGGATTGCATTTTCTTCTCCATGATTTCTTCCTTATGCTTCCCTTCCACATCATCGTTAAAATGGTACCGGCAATCCCTTAATTTTTTGTTGTGAAGATTGGCTTTTTTAGCTCTTTCGTTCGCAAGTTTTTTAATACCCGCCAATTCCTTTCTTTCCCGTTCGCTTTGCTCAATACGCTTACGCATAGCCTCGGCAGTAGCAGGGGTTTTATGCAGGTAATTATCTAATTCACGACCTAAAAATTCAACCATAAAATTTCGCATGGTTGGCCCCTCATCAAACATTACCAGCGAACCCAGTTTGGTCTTAGTCTGGCTCTCAAAAACAGGCTCCTGAACACGAACTGAAATGGCTGCACACATGCTGCCACGAATATCAGCGGCTTCATAATCTTTCTTATAAAAATCACGAATCACTTTTACAAATGCTTCTCTAAATGCCTGCTGGTGTGTGCCACCCTGGGTTGTGTACTGACCATTTACAAACGAATACAGATCCTCGCCATAATCGTTGTTATGTGTCAGCGCTATCTCAAC
Source organism: Chitinophagales bacterium (assembly GCA_038211085.1). GTDB lineage: Bacteria > Bacteroidota > Bacteroidia > Chitinophagales > Chitinophagaceae > Segetibacter. The sequence continues at coordinate 24,140 of JBBQVY010000028.1, forward strand.
ATCCTCGCCTTTTATATGAATGATCGGGTACCTGATTTCATCAGCATTGGTACGGCGTTGCATCAGGTCGAGCAGGCCATTTTTGCTTACATATCTTTTACCATTAAAGTTGATTACAAGACCAGCATTCAGGTAACAGTAATTCCATAGCTGGTTCTCCAGGTACTCATGTATGTAATGAAAATTTTTGAAAACCGTCTCGTCAGGTACAAACTTTACAAAAGTTCCGTTAGGTTCTGACGTTTCTTTTTCCTTATGTTCTTTTATTAGGTTACCACGTTCAAATTCGGCCGTCTTCATTTTACCGTCCCTGAAAGCCGTAACGGTAAAGTAATGGCTTAAGGCATTTACGGCCTTAGTACCGACACCATTTAAACCAACACTTTTTTGAAACGCTTTGCTATCGTACTTGGCGCCAGTATTTATTTTACTAACCACATCAACCAATTTACCGAGGGGAATACCCCGTCCAAAATCGCGAATGGTAACTGTTTTATCCTCAACTGTAAGCTCAATATTTTTGCCGTGGCCCATTGTGTGCTCATCAATACAATTGTCCATAACCTCCTTCATTAATACATAAATTCCATCGTCAGGGCTGGTTCCATCACCCAGTTTACCTATGTACATACCCGGCCTCAGCCTTATGTGTTCACGCCAATCCAAACTTTTTATACTTTCCTCGTTATAATCTGCACTCATTTATCTGTGTAAATTTTAATTGATTTTCACCCGCCATTTTGCGTTGGGCACAAATATAAATTTTGAAAGTAACGAGGCAACTTTCTTTTTATTAACAGCAGGTAATAAGTGCTAACACTTAAAAAGTTATAAACTTTGGGTGGACGGAAAGATCAGGGAGCTTTATATCGGGATTTGACCGTATAAACACTTTACTCCTTTTTGAAGTTGAAGAAAAGCTTAAAACTACAAAACAATCTTTGTAGAACTATTGTATCAATTTGGCTATTTGATCGAAAGGTATAGAGTTAGCCATCGCGATAACTTCAGTATCTGTTGTGTTATTTACATTCAACGTTACCAAAGCATTACTAAATGGGATTTCGAGACGGTAGGATGGTTTATCTGTTCCGTTATCTTCTCTGGTCAACCTCGATTTATATCCTTGTATTTTCAGCACTTTCGTCTTGCCATCATTACCCAAACCCGCAAGTAGCGGCGAGGTTAGAAAAGCGTTGAGTGTACCCAGCAATGGCGAATTGTTTACAATCTCTACCTCTGCTTTTTTATCGCCCTTACCATAACTGCGATGAATGGTTGCACCAATAAAACTGATGTTTCCTGTTACATTGTCCTGTGTTGTAACTACAGCCAATGTATCCATTTTGGGTGGAAGTAGCTTCAACACTTCTTTACCAATGATGATATCTATCTCCTGCATAGATTGTTGCAAAGCAAAATGAGCATCTTCCAGTTTACCAGAAGCATACGAACTTTTGGCAGTAGCTATATCTGTTTTAAAATTTAAAGCCTGGCTCCCGCCCTGCAATGCTCCAAATAATGCAAGTAGTATAAAACACTTTTTCATTTTATTACATTTTAGTAAGGAAGATTATTTTTCTCCTAATTGCTTTTTAACTCCATCAATATCGAACGTGTTAACTGCTGCAAGCATATCCTGTTCGGTACTAAAGTTGATACCCTGCCAGGTCATCATGCCCGATTGACCAAGTGGCACCAAAACTGAATACCCTTCATTAGCATCGAACTTGATAGCTGCCTTGTAGCCCTTTACTTTAATCTGTTTCATATTCTGGGTCTCGCCATTCGACTGCGTTGCATAAGCATTATTAAAGTACATATCCATCATACCTGAGTACAGTGGGTTGTTTCCAATTACCACGGTCATCTGCTTATCATTTTGCCTGTAAACCCGTTGAATGGTAAGATTGGCCCAACCCCATTGGGTGCTCATAACACGGTCCTCTGTAGTATCCTTTGGAAGGTTTGCCACAGTTACCGGTAAAGACTTTAATATTTGTTGACCGATTTGAATTTCTACTCCTAACAAAGCCTGTTGAATGGCATAACGGGCTTCACTATAATTTTTGGCATCGTGTGCCTTTTCTGCATCCAAAATTTGTTGAACTACATCTGGGGGCGTTGAGTTTTTTAAAGCTTCGCCAGTGGTATTACGGGGTTTGCCGGTTTTATTTGCACCCGTAGAATTGCTATTATTATCCTGGTTTGTTCCGGTTTTTTCGTCAATCTTTTTATCGATTGACTTGTCAACCACCTGGTTAGCTTTATCCTTTAGCTTCTTTAAAAATCCTTGTGAATACGTTTGTGTGTGAAGGAAAAGGCAAATAAACAACATTGAGAAACTTACATAAATCTTGAACATAAAATCAATATTTAAATAGGTTACTAAAGTAATGATATGTTTATGTTATTACAAACAAATAGATGCCAATTAAAGGCAACACAATGTTGATAATCTGCTTTTGAGAAGCAACTCAATCATTTTGATTTCAAAAAGTATTTTGATCTTTTTAAGGTTAATGGCATATTATTTATTCTTCTAAAAAATGAATATTCATTCAATCCTGTTCTTAGCTACTCATTACTTTTGCGCCATACCAATCATTTGCATATCGGGCAACTTAGCTTATGTCATTAAAAGATTACTACAGCATTTTAGAAGTTAATTCCACAGCTTCGTTATTGGTTATTAAAAAGGCATACAGAAGACTTGCACTAAAGTACCACCCCGATAAAAATGGCGGCAACAAATTATACGAGCTTAAGTTTAAAGAAATTTCTGAAGCGTACAGGGTATTATCGGATAGTAAAAAGCGCAACGATTATAACTATTCAAAATTTGGATTTGTAAATGCTTCTCATAAGGCAAACCACACCCATTTCAGCATAAAATATATTTTGCTCAATGCAAAAAAATTACGCAATCACGTTGCTACTTCGGACCCGGACAGGATCAACCTGTTGGCTGTGTCTAAACATATTGATGAGCTGTTAAATACCATAACTATAAAAACACTGGAAGAGAAAGCAAGTGAAACGGAGATAGCAGAATTTGTGCGGCACATAGTGTTTTCCTCCCGGTACTTTCCGTATTTGCGGTTACAAACAATTGTACCTGTGCTGGTTAGACTGGTAAAAACAGACAATGAACTGTTGGTAGAAATTTTAAATTTTGAAAGAAAAATAAAGAGAGCTTCTTTATGGAATGAATACAAAATATTGGTAGTGCTAATAATGGTTATGCTGTTCTGTTTCCTCATATATTTTATAAGCAAATAGCTCCATTTCGCCGTTAGTTTTAGCTGATATATTAAACTCATTATCCTTTTACAATCACGGTATCATAAATTGCGGCTATGTATGTAACGCTAACCATAGCCCGTTACCCGGGTATTTTAAGCTGGGCAGGTTTTTCATCAATGGCATATTTCAGGTTACCACTTTTGTTTAAAAAAAATATTTCGTTCTATAAATTATTGGGCTGCGGTAAAAACGGAACATTTGATAAAACCCCAGATTTAAGACAATGGGGCATACTAACGGTTCATCCTTCATTAGACAGCATTAATCAAAGCAGTAAAGAACATTTTCAGCAGAGTGTTTACGGATCTGTTATAACCAAATGGTGGAAAATATTTAAATGCGAAACATGGAGCCTTTTGTTGGAGCCAACAGAAAGCCATGGTTTATGGGATGGCAAAAAAGTATTTGGCGAATTACCAAAAAACATAGAATCAGAAGGATTGACAGCAGTACTTACAAGGGCTACAATAAGGGTTAATAAATTGAATGCCTTTTGGAGTAATGTAGAAGGTGCGGCTTCAGGCATGTCGAACGCCGAAGGTTTTGTTACCAGTCTTGGCGTAGGCGAAGTACCCTGGATAAAGCAAGCCACCTTTAGCGTTTGGAAAAGCAAAGCATTGATGAAACAGTTTGCTTACAAAACAAACAATCATGCTGAGGTGATTAAGAAAACCCGAAAAGAAAATTGGTACAAAGAAGAGATGTTTACACGATTTAAAGTGCTGGCTACATACGGCACCCTCAATGGAAGCAATCCTTTAGAAGGTTTATTGTAGCTTTACTATCTATCAATTATGCTTATTTCCACAATTTTACAACCCTGTCTTCGCTCATTTGCCCAAATGCTGTTGCCTTTTTGCTTTTATATTCCTGATTAAGTTGATTCAATCTACCTGTTAACTTCTTTTTTTAAATCAACTGACATTCAACTTAAATGAAAAATATTAAGCTTATTGAGGTACCCTCAGAAATTGGCGCTGGCACACGTGGAGCCAGTCTTGGCGTGGATGCTATAAAAATTGCCGCACTGGATTTTATGAGTAATTTCTTTGTGCATTTTCCCTCAGAAACCATACCCAGCGAAAACAATCTTTTATTCGAACCTATTGCTTCTCCTTATGCTAAACGTATAAAAGGCATAACAGCCATGTACGAAAAAGTGAGCGCAGCCGTAAAGAGCACTATAAAAAATAACTTTTTCCCTGTAGTTATCAGTGGTGATCACAGTACTTCGGGAGCCACCATTGCCGGTATTAAAATGGCAAAACCCAACAGCAGGCTTGGTGTAATTTGGATTGATGCACATGCTGATTTGCATACACCCTTCACTACACCATCGGGCAATATGCATGGTATGCCACTTGCCACTGCTATTGCCGAAGACAACATGGATTTTGCAGTTCATGAGCTGGACAAGGAAACCAGGAAAAAGTGGGATGAATTAAAGAACATAGGTAACATTCAACCTAAAATTTTACCCGAAGACATAGTATTCATCTCGCTACGCGATTATGAAAAAGAAGAAAAAAGCCTGATAGAAAAATACGGCATGAAGGTAATTACCACCAGCGAACTGCGCCGCAAAGGACCCGAAAACGTGGTTCGTTCCGTTATCAGGCATTTAAGCGAATGTACCGACCTGTACGTAAGTTTTGACGTTGATTGCCTTGATTCTTCCATTACCAAAGGCACAGGCACACCAGTTAGCAATGGGCTTAAAGAAAGGGAAGCAGAAGACCTGGTAAGTAAGTTTATGCAGAACCGAAAAATTTGCTGTTTCGAGATAACAGAAGTTAACCCAACATTGGATAAAGAAAATTTAATGGCCGAAATAGCCTTTAATATTTTGCAACGAAGTGTAAATGTGTTGCTGGTCAATTAATAGCCAGTTGTTTATTCGAAACTTGCTTTTACCCCTTCAGCAAAACTTACCGGTTCATATCCTAAAATGGTTCTTGCCTTTTCAATAAGGAGCCCTGAACGCTTTGCCCTTTTTACCGGTTCAGGAAATGTTTCTGAAGTTACACTTTCAATCAAAGAAGCATCCAATCCCAACACCTCTGCTGTTGTTACGGCCATTTGGTAAGGAGAAAGGATATCTTTTCCGGCAAGATGAAATGCACCCGTTACTCTTCTGGTTATGATTGATATAATTCCATTGCAAATGTCATTTACATATGTGGGTGTTCGTTGTTGGTCGCTTACCACTTTTATTCTTTTGCCTGCCTCCAAATTCGATTTAACCCAATGCAAAAAACTGGGTCGCATACCAGGCCAAACTTTTCCATAAATAAACACAGGCCTTACTATAGCATAAGGATTATTACTTTCTTCTACAACCTTTTCAGCCATCAACTTTGATTCACCATAAAAGTTAAGTGGGTCCGGAACAGCGGTTTCTGCATGTGGTCCGTTCTCTCCAAAAATAAAATCGGTAGAAACATAAATAAAGAAAGCGTTGGAGGATGTAACCAGGTTCCTGGTGGCTTCTACGTTTTCATTCAAACAAAGCTCCCTGTTTGTATTGCATTCATCAGGCTTGCTTAGTGCCGCAGTATGGATGATGATGTCGGGGTTTACTTCATTGATCAAATGGTCAACTTCAGTTTTGTTAGTAAGTTCTGCTGTTCGGAATTGATATTTTCCTTCAGGCAATCTGCACCCTCCCCTGCCGGTTGCTTCTACTTCATTTTCGGTTTTGCTAAGCGCAATGGTAAGATGCTGACCTAAAAAGCCATTGGCACCTGTTATCAAAATTTTGCTCATTGTTCGTATAAATTTTCGATTTGGTTCATTTAAAATTATGGTACCATCATTTGGGCATTTTGTCCGTTTCAACATGCTTTAAATAGCAGGAACAAAAAACTCAAACAACATAAACGGGGTACTACAAATTGAGGCATTGCGATTGGTGAAAAGTGATTAAGAAAAGTCATCTTAGAATGATACAGTACAAGTGAGTTCCAATAAACCGGAATTAAAATGACACAACCGGAGCTGCACAAAGTCACTTCTACCGGCAACCAAAAAATAGCGATATCTTGAAATGCACCTACTTAAACTATTGATAAGATATAGCCTACTTTGGCAAAAATTTAGAATTTTATCAAATCAATTCACTCTTTCATTAATAAGTCATGTATTAAACTTCAAATTCTTACTTTTGGCCTTCGAGTCAGATTTACATTACGTTCTAAAAACAAGAACATCTGATTTCATTTAACCGAAGCACTGACATTAACATGACGAAAAAAGTAACAAAAATTGGTGTGCTTACATCCGGTGGCGATGCACCTGGTATGAATGCTGCCGTGAGGGCTGTTGTAAGAACGGGAATATATCATGACCTGGAAGTTTATGGAGTGATGAGGGGGTATAGCGGAATGATTGACGATGATATTTTTAGAATGGAGAGCAGAAGTGTTGCTAACATTATTCAGAGAGGAGGCACTATTTTAAAAACGGCCCGCAGCAAAGAGTTCAACGATCCGGAGGGAAGAAAAAAAGCTTATAAAAACCTGACAAAGCGGGGCATTGACGGGTTGGTAGTTATAGGGGGAGATGGTAGTTTTAGAGGTGCACAAAGATTTAGCAACGAATACGATATACCCTGTATTGGAATACCCGGCACTATTGATAAAGATATAGCAGGAAGCGACTTTACCATTGGTTTTGATACTGCAGTAAATACTGCCATAGAAGCCATTGATAAAATACGAGACACCGCAGATGCACATGACCGCCTTTTTATTGTTGAAGTGATGGGGAGAGATGCCGGTTACATTGCTTTGCACAGCGGTATTGCTACCGGCGCCGAAAACATATTTATACCAGAAACCAAAACCGATATAGAGGAACTCGTTAGCTCTTTAATGGAAAAAGAAAAACGAAGCAAATTGGTCAACCTGGTAGTAGTTGCCGAAGGTGACGAGTTTGGCGCAAATGAAATAGCAAAGGTTGTAAAGGAACGAATGCCCACTCTTGATACCAGGGTTTGTATTCTCGGGCATATTCAAAGAGGTGGCTCCCCAAGCTGTATTGATCGTGTAATAGCCAGCAGAATGGGTTACCATGCTGTTGAGAGTTTAATAGTAGGCCGCCATAATGTTATGGTAGGTATTTTAAATAATAAAATGAACTATATACCTTTGGATAAAGCTGTAAAGGCAAAACAACGCATCAACCCTGAGTGGATGAAAATTGTAAAAATTCTCGCCAGCTAACCTTATCCTTGCATTTCATAAACATTATTTTATTACATTATTTGAAACTGTAACAAGAAACACAAAGAACTATCATGTCTAAAAATCTTACAAAATACTTTCACAAAAACATGGATCTCCAGGCTGGTTTAGACCACTCAACCCATCGCACAAAGATTGTAGCAACGGTAGGCCCCGCATGTGATACCTACGATAAATTGCTTGACCTGGTTAGGGCAGGTGTCAATGTTTTTCGTTTAAACTTTTCGCATGGCAGCCATGAAGACAAAGCCCTGATCATTGACCACATCAGAAAAATAAATTCAACTGAACCATACAACATATCAATTTTAGGCGACTTGCAGGGCCCCAAATTGCGTGTAGGCGAAATTGAAAACAATGCCTTACCTGTTGTTGTTGGTGATATATTAACCTTTACAAACGAAAAATGCGTTGGTAATCTCGAACGCATTTATGTTTCGTATCCCAACCTTGCGGGTGACGTTAAAATTGGAAATACCATTATGATTGATGATGGTAAACTTGAGGTGGTTGTAGTGGATATAACCAGGGATGGCAACGTTAAAGTTGAAGTTACTTTAGGTGGTATTTTATCTTCAAAAAAAGGTATCAACCTCCCTGACACTAAAATAAGCTTGCCGGCTCTTACGGAGAAAGACCTTGCAGATCTTGAATTTATTATTGACCAGCAATTGGATTGGGTTGCCCTCTCTTTTGTACGTAACGTAAAAGATATTGTGATACTGCGTAGCAAACTGGACGAACGCAAAAGCAAAACCAAGATTATTGCTAAAATTGAAAAGCCGGAGGCTGTTGCAAACATCCGCGATATTATTGTGGAAAGTGATGCTATCATGATTGCACGTGGTGATTTGGGTGTTGAAATGCCGGTAGAAAAAGTGCCTTTAATTCAGAAAGATATTATACGTAAGTGCTTACACAGGGCTAAGCCTGTTATTGTAGCTACCCAAATGATGGAAAGCATGATTGATAGGGTAAAACCAAACAGAAGCGAAACTACCGACGTAGCCAACGCTGTTTTGGAAGGAGCCGATGCCGTAATGCTGAGTGGTGAAACTGCTGCCGGTAACCACCCTACACTCGTGGTACAAACCATGCGTAAGATTATTGGTGAAGTTGAAAAAGAATATCGCTATAACCGCGAAGAGGATTTGAAACCACAGGCACACTCACCCTCGTTTTTAAGCGATGCCATTTGTTACAATGCCTGCAAAATTGCCCGTGATGTAAACGCTGAAGCATTGATAGGTATGACACAAAGTGGATATACTGCATTTACTCTCAGCAGCTATCGTCCTAAATCTCCTTTGTTTATATTTTCAAAAGAAAAAACACTGATTAACCAACTTAGTTTAAGCTGGGGTGTACGGGCATTTTATTATGCCGAAGAAGAATCGCTGGATGGCATAATTGAAGACCAAATAAATATTTTGAAAGAAAGAGGATTCATAAAAGCTGGTGACACTGTTATCAACACAGGAAGTACCCCGGTTAAACTCCACCTTCCTACCAATATACTTAAGATTACAAAAATTGATTAAACCAATTGACATCTTAACAAAAAACCTCAGTAGTAATTATAACTGGGGTTTTTTGTTGCAGGTTCATTTTGAAACTTACCTTCATCACAAAAAAACTCTCTTGTTTTTTTTGAACTTAATCATTTATTATGAAGCACATCCTGTACCTGTTTTTGCTCCTGGTTCCATCCCTGGCTTTTAGCCAAACTCCTGACTCAACATGGATTGTAAATAACTATTCGAAAGTTGACCAGTACATTAGTATGAGAGACGGGACGAGGCTTTTTACAACTTTCTACATCCCTAAAGACAGTAGTGAAAAACATCCGATACTCCTAACCCGTAGTCCATACAGTGCTGCCCCCTATGGCAAAGATTTTCGTGCTTACTGGACCAGCCCTTACAAACATTATTTTAAAGAAAAGTATATCATAGCCCTCCAGGATGTTCGTGGTCGATGGATGAGTGAGGGAGAATTTGTAGATGTGAGACCCTTTAATCCAAATAAAAAAGGTAATGAATTTGATGAAGCCAGCGATACCTATGATGCTATAGATTGGATGGTAAAAAACCTTTCAACCAATAATGGTAAAGTAGGTGTTTTTGGTATTTCCTATCCCGGCTTCTACTCTACTATGGCTGCATTAAGTGGTCACCAGGCTCTTAAAGCGGTTAGCCCACAGGCGCCTGTTACCGATTGGTTTATTGGCGACGACTTTCATCACAATGGTGCGTTTATGCAGATGGATGCTTTTGCGTTCTACTCCTCTTTCGGAAGGCCAAGGCCAAAACCTACCACCATAGGTCCGGGTCAATTTGAATATTCTACAAAAGATAATTATGCATTCTATCTAAAAAATAAAACCCTTGATAATCTTACCAAAAAGTTTATGGGTGATAGCATAGTTTTTTGGCAACAGCTAATGAACCACCCGGTTTACGATGCATTTTGGAAAGCAAGAAACCCCAGGAATTTTGTAAACAATATTAAACCTGCCATGCTGGTAGTCGGTGGTCTATTTGATGCAGAGGATTGCTTTGGAGCATGGAGAATGTACCAGGCTATTGAGCAAAAAAATCCGGGGGCAAATAATAAAATTGTTATGGGACCCTGGTATCATGGTCAATGGTCAAGACCTGAAGGCCGCAACCTGGGCAACGTTCAATTTGGAAGTAATACCAGCGAATGGTACCAGCAAAATATTGAATTTCCATTTTTTGACTATTATCTGAAAGGCAATGGAAACACACCGAACATAGCCGAAGCCACCATCTTTTTCTCAGGAGAAAATACCTGGAAACAATTACCCCAATGGCCACCTGCCGCAATGCAGACCAGGGATTTGTATTTGCTTGGCAATGGAGGTTTAAGTTTTGAAAAACCAGTTGTTACAGCAGGCAAGCCTGCAACAAAGGCTTTTAGCGAATACGTTAGCGATCCTTCAAAGCCCGTTCCTTATACCGAAGATGTGCATTTTGAAAGAACAAGAGAATACATGACCGATGACCAGCGTTTTGCTTCACGTCGTCCCGATGTATTGGTTTTTGAAACAGATACGCTTACCAGTGATCTTACACTTGCCGGGCCTGTAGTTGCTGACCTTATGGTAAGCATAACCGGTACGGATGCAGATTTTATTGTAAAAGTGATAGATGTTTTTCCGGATAATTTTTCTTACAGCGACTCAGACAAATACTTAATGAATGGGTATCAAATGCTGGTTCGTGGCGAGGTTATGAGAGGCAAATTCAGGAACAGTTTTGAAAAACCTGAACCTTTTGTACCCAATAAGATAACAACCGTTAAATATACCTTACCCGATGTAGCACATACTTTTAAAAAAGGTCACAGGCTGATGATACAAGTTCAAAGCTCCTGGTTTCCTTTAGTTGACAGGAACCCACAAAAGTTTGTTGACATCTATCATGCGAAAGAAAGTGATTTTCAA
>JBBQVY010000029.1:0-34840 GCA_038211085.1 Chitinophagales bacterium
GAAAAAGCAAAGAAGTAAATAAGTAACAGGTATTAAGTTAGTAGAAAGACATTATGCTAAAAACTAATAAAATAATAAACTAATAAACAACAAATGCGTAAAGCACAGGCAAAAAAATTACCATTGGCTCCAGATCCTAAATTCCAGGATAAGCTGGTTACCCGTTTTGTAAATAACTTAATGTGGCAAGGGAAGAAAAGCGGGGCGTATAGTATTTTTTATGATGCTATTGATAAGGTTTCAAAAATTTCAGGTGAAGATGGCTATGAAGTTTGGAAGAAAGCTTTGGCAAACGTAACACCTGGTGTGGAAGTAAAAAGCCGCCGGATTGGTGGTGCAACTTTCCAGATTCCTGCAGAAGTTCGTGCTGACAGGAAAACTTCTTTAAGCATAAAATGGCTTATTAAATATAGCAGGGATAGAAATGGCCGCAGTATGTCTGAAAAGCTGGCAAATGAAATTGTTGCTGCAAGCAAAGGAGAAGGCGCTGCATTTAAAAAGAAGGAAGATACTCATCGCATGGCAGATGCTAATAAAGCTTTTGCCCATTTCAGAATATAACACAATCAGTTACCAAATAGATTGCAAAGCCCTTTCTAACCGAAAGGGTTTTTTGTTGTAACCGGCATTGTTAAATATCTCAATTACAATGTTAATTATAACCATAAAGTTTGTAACTTTGCGCCTCCAAAAAGTGTTTTAAATTAAACTATAAAATATACAGGCTATGGCCGATCTAAGATTTCAACGAAACTTTGGTATTGCTGCTCATATTGATGCAGGTAAAACCACCACTACAGAGCGTATTCTCTATTATACAGGGGTTAACCATAAAATAGGCGAAGTGCATGATGGCGCTGCAACTATGGATTGGATGGCGCAGGAACAGGAGAGGGGTATTACTATTACTTCGGCTGCAACTACGTGTTTCTGGAATTTTCCTACTACACAAGGTGTTAAGAATGCTGATTCTAAATTGTATAAATTCAACATCATCGATACGCCCGGTCACGTGGATTTTACCGTGGAGGTTGAGCGTTCGTTGCGTGTATTAGATGGTTTATTAGCCTTGTTCTGCGCTGTATCTGGTGTTGAGCCACAGTCTGAAACTGTATGGCGCCAGGCCAATCGTTATAAGGTTCCCCGCATTGGTTTTGTAAACAAAATGGATCGTTCTGGTGCTGACTTCTTAAATGTAGTGAAGCAAGTACGTGAAATGTTGGGTGCTAAAGCAGTTCCGCTTCAGTTGCCGATTGGTGCTGAAGACCATTTTAAAGGTGTGGTTGACCTGATTACAATGAAAGGGATTATTTGGGATGAAGAAAGCCGTGGAATGACTTTTAAAGAAGTGCCTATTCCTGAAGATATGGTGGAGGAAGTTAATCAATACCGCCAGGAATTGATTGAGGCTGTTGCAGAATACGACGACAATTTGTTGGAGAAATTCTTTGACGATCCAAATACTATTACTGAAGCTGAAGTTCATGAAGCGATCCGTAAAGCAACTATTGATCTTTCTATCATCCCTATGATGTGCGGATCATCTTTTAAAAACAAAGGTGTGCAAACAGCTTTGGATGCGATTGTACGTTACTTACCCGGTCCTTTAGATATTGCCGCTATCGTTGGTACCAACCCTGACACCGGTGAAGAAGTTATTCGCCATGCCGATCCCAAAGAACCATTTAGTGCTTTGGCATTTAAGATAATGACTGACCCTTTTGTGGGTCGTTTGGCGTTCTTTCGGGCATATTCTGGCCGCTTAGATTCTGGTAGCTACGTGTTGAACGTACGTACCGGTAAAAACGAGCGTATCAGCCGTATCATGCAAATGCACGCTAACAAGCAAAACCCGGTGGATTTTATTGAGGCTGGTGATATTGGAGCTGCGGTTGGTTTTAAAGACATTAAAACCGGTGACACGCTTTGCGATGAGAAAAACCCCATTACTTTGGAAAGCATGACCTTTCCTGAGCCGGTAATCTCAGTAGCGATTGAGCCTAAAACACAGGCCGACGTTGATAAAATGGGTATGGCCATTGCCAAGTTGGTTGAAGAAGATCCGACACTTAGGGTTAAGACCGACGAAGAAACAGGCCAGACCATTTTAAGTGGAATGGGCGAATTGCACCTGGAGATCATTGTTGATCGTATGCGTCGCGAATTTAAAGTTGAAATTAACCAGGGCGCTCCCCAGGTTGCATATAAAGAGGCCTTTACCAAAACAATTGAACACCGCGAAACGCTTAAAAAGCAAACGGGTGGTCGTGGTAAGTTTGCCGATATTGAGTTTGAGATTGGACCCGCTGATGAAGAATTTTTGAAGGAAGGTAAAGGCACGTTCCAGTTTGTGAATGATTTGTTTGGAGGGTCTATTCCACGTGAATTTGTACCGGCTATTCAAAAGGGTTTTGAGCTATCGATGGGAACCGGTGTATTGGCTGCTTACCCCGTACAAAGTATGAAAGTGCGTGTATTTGATGGTAGCTTTCACGCTGTTGACTCCGATGCAATGAGTTTTGAAATTTGTGCAAGGTCCGCTTTTCGCGAAGCTGGCCGTAAGGCAAAGCCAGTATTACTTGAGCCAATTATGAAGGTAGAAGTAACTACCCCCGACCAATACATGGGTGATGTTACCGGTGATCTTAACCGTCGTAGAGGAATGCTGGAGGGTATGGATAGCCGCAACAATTTGCAGGTGATAAAGGCTAAAGTGCCGCTGAGCGAAATGTTTGGTTATGTAACCCAATTGCGTTCCTTATCAAGCGGTCGTGCCACTTCAACGATGGAGTTCAGTCATTACAACGAGGCGCCTAAGAACGTTGCGGAAGAAGTAATGGCCAAGCAAAAGGGCAAGTTGAAAGTGGAGGATTGATACGGTGAGTAGTTAATGGTGAATAGTGAGTAAAAGATATAATATAAAAATGCCCTGCTGAAAAGCGGGGCATTTTGTTTTACATTTGACTAAAGTAATTTTACAATGAGTACAACGCAGACACTGGAAATTTATAAGGTACTTCAAAAATATTTTAAAAATGAAGAGGACGCATCACGTGTTGTAGCGGATTTAGAGAAAATAATAGAAGACAAGTTAGAGTATAAAAAAACTGAACTCGCAACGAAGAATGATTTGCATGACTTGAAAATAGATTTGATTACCAGAATAGAAACATCTAAAACTGATACCATTAAATGGTTATTTGTTTTTTGGGTAGGTCAGTTAGCGGCTACGGCAGGTATTCTTTTTGCTTTTTTAAACGTATATTTTAAGAAGTAAGCCTAAGTTAAAGAAGTATCCCTGAGCTAATGTAATTCAACTTTTGAGTTTTTGTAGTCTGGAAAGTCTTTCCGAAAACCTTCCCAAAATCCTCCAAGTTTACTTCCTTTTCCTTCGACCCATTAGGTGATCATGTTTAATAATCAATCTATGATCAAAATTGTAGAATGCCCCCGCGATGCCATGCAAGGCTGGAAGACTTTCATCCCAACACAAAATAAGATTGATTATCTAAATTGCCTGTTGCAGGTTGGTTTCGATACATTGGATTGCGGCAGCTTTGTTTCGCCAAAGGCCATATCCCAAATGGCAGATACAATAGAGGTTTTAAGCCATTTGGATTATGGCAATACAAAAACCAAACTACTGGTAATTGTAGCAAACCTAAGGGGCGCCGAAGAAGCGGTCCGGTTTGAGCAGGTACATTATTTGGGTTTTCCTTTTTCAATATCAGAAACTTTTCAACAGCGAAATACCAACAGTAGTATTGAGGAGAGCCTGCTACGCGTAGAGTCTATTCAAAAGCTTTGCATTCAGCACAACAAAGAAATGGTGGTTTACTTAAGCATGGGGTTTGGTAATCCTTATGGTGATGCTTATAGCGCTGAAATACTGTTGGATTGGGCGAACGAAATTATAAGCAGAGGGATCAACATCATTTCGCTGGCCGATACAGTTGGCCTTGCCACACCTCTACAGATAACCAAGGCCTTAGAATCTCTTTTGCCCAAATATTCACAGGTTGAATTTGGCGTTCACCTGCACTCCTCTCCCCACAACTGGCAACATAAATTTGAGGCTGCTTTGCTGGCAGGCTGCCGTAGGTTTGATGGAGCTATAAATGGTATAGGAGGCTGCCCGATGGCTGGTGATGAGTTAATTGGAAATATGAATACTGCATGGATGCTTGATTATTTTCAGGAGCATGAGTATGATCTTTCAATTGATAAAATTGCCCTGGCTAATGCAATTGAGGTGGCGCAGGATACTTTTGTATAAATTATATTCGGCTTTATGAAATGGATGGCAGATATAGCTATAAAAGGTCCGGCAAATAAGATCAACTACAATCATTCGGTTTTTTTAATCGGCTCTTGTTTTACAGAGCACATTGGCAATCGACTGGCAGATTATAAATTTCCGGTTCTTCAAAATCCCAATGGAATTTTATTCGATCCGATTAGCGTTTGTAACAGCCTGCAATCATATATCGATTTTAAAAAATATACAACCGAAGACCTGTTTTATTTAAATGACCTGTGGCAAAGCTGGCAGCATCACAGCATGTTTTCGGGTATGGATGAGCAAATAGTATTGGATACCATCAACCAATCGCAGCAAAGGGCGCACCTGTTTTTAAAGAATTCCAACTGGATGATCATCACCTTAGGGTCTTCTTTTTCGTATCGTTTACAAGAGGAGAAAATAGCCGTTGCCAATTGCCACAGGGCACCGGCTCAATGGTTTGATAAGCAGTTAACCAGCATAGAAGAAACTACTACCCGCCTTGAGGAAATAATTGTTAAGCTCAAAGATTTTAATCCTCAACTTCAAATCATTTTTACCATAAGTCCGGTACGTCATTTACGTGATGGCGTGGTTGATAACAACAGGAGCAAAGCCAGGTTGATTGAAGCGGTTCATGATCTTTGCAACCAATACAATCATTGCATGTACTTTCCTGCATATGAACTGGTGATTGATGTATTGAGAGATTACCGGTTTTATGATGTTGACCTGGCGCATCCCAACTATGCAGCCACAGAATTTGTATTTGAAAAGTTTATGGAAAATTATATTGATAACTCTACTCGAGAACAAATGGAAGAAGTAAAAAAAATGGTCAATGCTTACAGGCACCGACCATTCAATCCATTAACAACCGCTCATCAAAATTTTATAAAGAATTCTCTTTTAAAAGCCCGGCAGTTGCAGCAACAATTACCTCAGCTTGATTTTTCTGAGCAGATCAATTATTTCAATCAATCAATTTTAATATAAATACTACTACCGGACCTCTGGTTTAATATTCATAATAATATCATCTTCATTTGCATGTTTTGCTAATTCGACCTGGCTAATTTTTTTAAAAGTGGTAAGGGCCTGGGCAACCACCTGGTCCATATTGTAGTATTTGTAAGTAGCTAAACGACCAACAAAATAAGTGTTGGTCAACTGGTTGGCTAAAGCCTGGTATTTTTTATATAACTGGTCGTTCTCAGGCCTTGGAACCGGGTAGTATGGATCGCCTTCTGCTTCAGGAAACTCGTAAACTACAGAAGTTTTATCGTGCTTTTGACCTGTTAAATGTTTGAACTCAGTAATGCGTGTAAAGGCATAATCGTTCGGATAATTGATGGTACCAGTTTCCTGGAAATTTTCAGTCTGTAAAGTTTCAAACTTAAAACGAAGAGAGCGATAAGGCAACTTTCCGTAGCGATAGTTAAAGTACTCATCAACCGGTCCTGTAAATATTAATTTCTTGTAAGTAACCTCGTTCATTACCTCCTGGTAATTGGTGTTCAACATAATTTTAATGTTTGGATGCGATAACATCTTTTCAAACATTTTAGTGTAGCCATGTAAGGGCATTGCCTGGAAGGTGTCGGTAAAATACCTGTCATCTTTGTTAGTGCGTGTAGGTACCCTGGCTGTTACTGAAGCATCTAATTCAGATGGATCTAATGCCCATTGTTTGCGGGTATACCCCTTGAAAAATTTCTCATACAATTCTCTGCCCACCTTGCTTACAACAACGTCTTCTGATGTTTTAACGGGGTAAACTTTTTCAGCCCGTGTTGCTAAAAATTCTTCAACCTGCAAACCATTTAGCTCCAGTCCATAGTATTTGTTAATCGTATTAAGGTTAATGGGTATAGGAAGCATTTGACCATCAACACTAGCTAATACTTTGTGCTGGTAATTTCTCCACTCCGTAAAGCGGGACAAGTAATTGAATACATCCTCACTGTTTGTATGAAAAATGTGCGGACCATATTTATGTATCAGTATACCATCTTCGTTATAATAATCATAGGCATTACCACCAATATGATTTCTCTTGTCTATGATTAAAACACGTTTGCCGGTTGAAGCTAATCGTTCTGCCAGCACGCTGCCTGCAAAACCTGCACCTACTATCAAAAAATCGTACATGGTTTTTAGTTTAAAATTGTGGTGGAATGAATTGTTTGAGATATCCTTTCTTTCATACTTTCAAAAGTTAACGTCCACGATTGCTTTGATAGAAAGGCATCTGCTACCGGAAGGAAAGTATTGAGATCCATCTTTAGTAGTTCTTCTGCAGCCATTATAAATTCAACATCATCTGTTGCAATTTTTACAAGCCCTTCTTCGCCATAAGGACTAACTACATCATGTATAGGTGTTGATATAACCGGTACGCCTGCTGAAAGATATTCAGGTGTTTTTGTAGGGCTGATATATCGTGTGGCTTCATTCAATAAAAAAGGAATTAGGGCAATATCCCACCCGGATAAGTAGGCAGGTAATTCGTTATAAGTTTTACCACCAAGAAAATGCACATTGGACAGTTTAGGAAGTGTAGCCGGATCAATTTTAACTACGGGACCCAGCAGCACAAAATGCCATTCAGGTTTCTTTGCCGCCATGTTTGCTATAAGATCAATATCAAATCGTTCATCTATTACACCATAAAATCCTAAGCGGGGGTGCGGAATATTTTTCTGATCCAGGGGTTCTTCTTCAGTTTGTCTCGCCTTCTCAAAATGGCTTTTATCAATACTACTTGGGAAGGGAAATATATTTTTATGTTTGCTCTTTTTGGCGTGGTACAAACTATGTCCGCCTGTGAACACAATATCTGCACGATTGAAAAGTTCTTCTTCGTTTGTTTTTAGGTCAGGTGGAGCAAATTTAAAGTTCGATAGTTCATCCATGCAATCGTACACAATAAACGAAGGTTTAAAATGCGAGGAGAAAGACATAGCCATTGGCGTGTAGTACCAAAAGATAAATGAACTCATATCAAAACTATCCAGCAGGTTATCCAGTAATCTTTTTAAAATTTCATTGCTTTTATCACCATGTGTACCAGCGGGTAAATGTGGAACTACAACCCATAAACGGTCTGCTCGTAATGAGAATGATAAAGAGGGACCACTATGAGAATCGAAAATGGGCTCCTCAAAAAACATCACCGTATAATCGTTACTAAAACGCGATAATAAGTGTTGTGGCCGCTGGTAAACAAAATCCCATCTTAGGTGAGAAAAGCACAATAAGATCTTTGGATTTTTTATGGACTGATGATTATGTAAGTTGTTTAAAATTTGTTTCTCATCTGTGTGGTTCAATAAAAACTCCATAGATTTTAAGGTTGATATATTTTATGATGTACTCATAGATATATCAATAACGTGCCACAGGATTAGTGAAACATTCACTTAAAAAAAGATTGATTCTGTTTATGTTGACTTAACAGAAAAATTTATAAATGTGGAATTATCTTCCCAAACATCTTTGAACATTTAACTTGGTAAAAAGATCAAAGCAGTAAATTGGCGCCGGAGATTGATAACCTTGAGTGAAAAGTGCACATGCAGAGAGGGCACTCCTAAATGAAAGATATGCATTGCATCCTTAATTTTTTTGTACAAAGAGACTAAACTTTAAAAGGGTTAAATAATATAAAAAGTCAGCCTATTGCAATGTATAACATAAAAGCAATGCTATGATCCATCTAAAAAATTTGAACCTATGATAGGAAAAGTTATAAGTTACCTGTAGTCAAAACTGTTTCACCAGCAGGAAAGGTGATCTTAGAATCATCTTCAGCAGTTATATAAATTCTGGTGGGCTTAAATGGAGTAACTGTATGTAAAGATGCTTTCAATGTTTTAGACAACAAACCGCTTGAGCTATTAAGTATGCCGATATTTTTTGTGCTGTTATCATCAGTTTGCATCCACACCAGGTAAACGGATTTTGCAGGTTGTAACTTTTTGGGTTCCGCCAGGTGCAACACATCCATATTGATAGAATAGTTGCCATTACGGTCTTTTTTAATTTTTACACTTGCTTCAGCACCGGGTACAATGCTCGATTGTTCAAACATTATTTTTTTTGCACAACTACTAAAACTGCTTACCAACAGTATGGTTGTTAAAACAATGATTACACTTTTTAGCCTGGTAAAAATATAGTTCATATACTTAGTTAAATGGTTACAATTATTTAAAATACAGAAAAGAGAAGTTCTTTTTTTAAAACAGAATTTTAGAGGTGTTCCTGCTTTCGAAGTGTTTCAAAGATATATCAATATTGTTTTGATTTGTTAGAGAGGTTACTTACGTACTTCATGTATTTTTGATTACCTTCTTAAGTAATTACACTTTGAAGCATAGTAGTTAAATAAGTATATCGGTATACCTCTTTGGCTTAAATGATTCAAAATTTTACTTAAAAACTTTTCTTATCCATTCCTTTTAAACTTATCTAAATGCATAAAATATTGTTGCTGGTTACTCATGGCTTTCCTCATCATTTACTGGATTTTGCCAAAGAGCTTTGTAAAGAAGATCCATGCAAAGTGACCGCTCTTTTTATTGACAGGTTGCAGGTCACTGATACAGAGGCTTATGTTTTTCCAAGTGATATAAAAGCAACGGAAACGGATTTTACTGCAGGTAAGGAAAAGGAAGAAGAGCAGCACTTTCTCAGTGATAAAATTCAGTTGTTTACAGATTATTGCGTCAGCAACGATATATCTTATGCTGCCAGAACCATTACAGGCAACTTTCTTGAAAACATAAATGATGAAACTGCATTTGCAGATTATGTGCTATGCGATGCCGACCTTGACCTGGAACTTTTCAGCATGCCAAATTTTATTTCATCATCAGCTTGCCCTGTTTTGTTGATACCAGCTGAAACAACATTTTTTGATCATGTCATTTTTACTTTTGATGGACACATGTCTAGCATCCATGCAATGAAACAGTTTACGTATCTCTTCTCTAAATTTAAAAATTTACAGGTTTCACTGGTGACAATAGTGCCACCTCATAACGCTGTAATGGATTACGATACTTTGGTTAGAGAATGGATCACTACACATTTTCCGGAAGCAAATATTGAGATATTGCAAGGAGGAGTAAAGGAGCAGCTTCCTGCATACATTAATAAATATAAAAACAGCCTCGTGGTTATGGGTGCCTTCGGCAGAAATGCATTGTCAAAATTGTTTAAAGAAAGCCTGGTGCCCACCATTTTAAAAACAACCAGGGCACCTTTATTTATAAGTCATATATGATCTTTATGCTTAGGCAACTGCTACCTGCAATTTCATTTATAATCCTGGTCATCTCCTGCTCAAATAAGGCGGGTAGCAGTTCCGTAGCTATCATACCAAGAGATACCACGATTACAATAGCGAATGCATATACATTGCTTACACTGGACAGTACTTCTGTTGCGAATTTTTTATTTAAAGAAGGCCTGGTAAACGATGAGGCTATCAACATTGTAAACTTTTACAATCATAGAAACTTTCAATATGCATGGTTTGATGAAGAAGGGTTAACAGAGCAGGGCGAGGCCTTTTGGAATTTACATGAATCAAATTCAGAAGAGCTAAAAGACACTACACCGTCAAGCCTGATGTTGCACAGTTATATGACAGGGCTACCTGAAAGTACCGGGCCGTCTATTAAGTCTGATACACTGGCATTGGTTGAACTGTTACTTACCAAACACTTCTTTGCTTACTTACAAAAGTCTTTTAAAGGGAAAGTTGATCCCAAAGACATGCAGTGGTATATACCCCGCAGGAAATTAAATAAGCAGTCGATTATAGATTCTTTTTTAAACAGTTCGGGTAAAAATTGGAAGCCCTTAAACCAATCGTACTACAAACTGGATAGTGCACTGGTTGTATACATTCAAATGGCAAAAGGCGGTGGTTGGCCAACAATTGAAATAACAAATTTTAAGATGATGAAAGGGGTAAAGTCGCCTGAAATTTCGCAGCTTAAAAAACGCCTGGCTGCAAGTGGCGATTTTTTAAAAAGTGATACCAGCCAGGTTTTTAATGCCCTGCTTGAAGTGGCGTTAAAAAAAATGCAAAAAGCTTACGGACTTGCCGAAACAGGTAAGCCGGATAAACAATTTATAACACAATTGAATGTGCCTCTTGAAGATCGCATCAGGCAAATGAAAATTAACCTCGAAAGAATGCGCTGGATGCCTGGGGATAATGCAGATAGATTATGGGCCAATATTCCCGAATTTAAACTGCATGTTTTTGAGAATAATAAAGAAGAATTGGATATAAACATTGTTGTTGGAAAGGCAGCAAACCGAACGGTCATTTTTTCAGATACATTAAGGTATATTGTGTTTAGCCCTTACTGGAACGTGCCGCAAAGTATTGTTGAAAAAGAGATACTTCCTTCAATTGCCAAACACTCAAATTATCTTAGCCGTAATAACATGGAGATTTTGAAATACAGCAACGGGATACCCGTAATCAGGCAGAAGCCTGGCGGCGCGAACGCTTTGGGTAAAGTAAAATTCCTGTTTCCCAATCGCTACAACATTTATTTTCACGATACACCAGCCAAAACACTTTTTAGCAACCAGCAACGGGCATTTAGTCATGGTTGTATTCGATTACAAAAACCTGTTGAGTTGGCTAAATTTCTTTTAAAAGACCAGCCGGCATGGGACGATGCACGCATAGATAGTGCCATGAACCAGGAGAAAGAACAATGGGTAACATTGCTTTCAGCCCGACCTGTTTATGTTGTATATTTTACCTCATGGGTTGACCATGAGGGTATCTTAAATTTCAGGGATGATATTTATGGTCACGACAAGCGAATGGCCGATCACTTGTTCAAATAATTTTTACGCAACCTTTATGTAGCCTCCATTCATCACTGCTTTCAACTTGTAAAATTGTTTCAATTTCTTAGCCCGAATAAACTTATTTAAAAGCGAGTTGTCAGGGAGATACTAAATCTCTCACAAAGTTTTTTTCGTACATCAACTCAAATTTACAAACTGAATACCTCCACGGCTATCATATTTTTTTCGAAAAGCGCTGCTGATGAAGCGGAAAACAAAAAAATTTTAATCAGGAGTAGGTCAAAGAACAGGTCTTTGTTTTCATTGTTAGTGAATGAGAAAAGGCATCAACTTCAATCGCTTGGATTACCAGTTTACAGGTCTGCACCGCATAACCAAACCGGCAATGGTTTCGGCGAAAAAATATCCAACACAATCCAGGAGGTTTTTGACAGTGGTTATGAAAAGATCATTATTGTAGGTAATGATTGCCCCTTACTGGATATCGCAATGCTCAGGAAAGCAATTCATCAACTTCAACATAACGATGTGGTGATTGGGCCTGATAAGCGGGGAGGCATTTACCTTTTAGGCATTTCAAAACTCTATTTCTGTAAAAAAGATATTGAGCAACTACCCTGGCAAACTTCGGGTCTTGCCTTTGCCCTTCAATCTTATCTTCAAAGTATACAGGCAGCACCAGTCGTGCTCAAAACTTTAAGTGATATCAATCAAACCTCAGACCTGTTTTTAGTACAACGCCCTGGTATAAAATCTACTATCGTTCTACGGTTTATTTTCGATTTATTGCGGCAAACAAGCGCTGTTTTCTCCCGCATAAAAGACACCATCAAAGAGATGGCACTTGCAAACACAGGGCTAAGAGCACCGCCATTAGGTGTATTGTAAGGCGTGCATAATATTTTTTCTCAGCAATTATTATCTTAATAAATGAAAAGTTTATTTTCTTTTCTACTGGTAATTTTTATTACCGGCAACTTGTTTTCGCAGGTTCAAATGCGTGTAAATGTTATAACACTTTTAGACAACAAACCAATTAAAGGCATACCCGTTATTATTGAAAATAAAGCCATTGGTTTTACTAATTCTGCTATGTCAAACGACAAGGGGCAAGTTGTTTTTAATGGCCTTTCGTTAAATGGAGCCTACATTGTTAAAACGCCAGGCAACAACGAATTTGCTGGAACGGAAAGTACTGAAGTTGAATTAAGGTCCGACTTTATCCGCACCGTTTCTCTGGCACTCGCTACAACCAGGACAAAGCTTTTAGAAGATGTAACCGTTCGTTCCCGGTCCATTGCAAAAATAAATACAGTGAATGCCGAAGTATCGTCGGAGCTAACCGCAAAGGAGTTAAGGGTTTTACCTATTGAAGGACGGGATATATCAAGGGCATTATACAGGCTGCCAAATGTTGCACAGGCCACCGCAACCTTTACCGAGGGAAACAATATTACCATTAATGGTTTTGGTACCCAGTCGTCCATTTACATGATAGATGGATTGGAGAATGTGGAGGCAGTATTGAACCAGCCAAAGTTTCCGATGACGGTGGGGTTTACAAAAAACATTAATGTACTTACCAACAACTATTCAGTGGAGTATGGTGGCAGTTACAATGGTATTATTAACGTTACTACAAAGAGTGGTAGCAATAAAGTAACCGGCGAAGCTTTTTACCTGGTAAGGCCGGGAAGACTCACAGATGGTGTACCGAAATATTCAACACGAGACCTTACCGGCAATGCTGTTAAGGATGGCTTTCAAAGACACCAGGTAGGCTTTGCAGTTGGAGGGCCAATAGTAAAAAATAAAACATTCTATTACCTGAATGCCGAGCAAACATTTGATAAGAAAGATTATGCATTGATATCAAAAGATCTTGGAATTGCTGCAAGCGTTGGTGGTAAAAATAACTTCACCTTAGTCTCGGGTAAGATCGATCAGTTTTGGTCTGGCCGGTTCAAGTCAACCCTTCGTGTAAATACCGGTAAGGTGCGGATTGAAAAGCAAGGCGGTGGTGTGGATGGCGATCTTATTTTTCCTGAGCAGGGGTTGATACAGGACCGCAACGGAACCCTGGCAGCACTTCAAAATTCGTATAGTGGTACCAACCTTACTTCGCAAACCGATATTCAATATTCAACCTACCTGTGGAATTATTACCGACCAATGAATGCAGGACTTCCTACAGTAATTTTAATAGCCCCAAATGATAGAACACTTGCCCGTTTAGGAAGCCCCGGAGCGCAATACATTAGCAATGAAAATACCTGGCAGGTGGCTCAAAAGTTTGGGTATACCCGCAACAATCACAACTTTAAAATGGGTGTTGGTATTATAAGTTCACGCCAGTCACTGGTAGGCGGTGGTAACCCATTGGGAGAGTATACCGTAAAACTTTCGCAGGCTCAACTGGATGCTATTAAAGGAAAAAGTGCCAACGATAAATTGAGTTACAAAGACATTCCCGCCGAGGCAACTGTACGCAACTTAGATGTTGAGTTAAGTCCCGGTAGATTTGGTGCAACTCAAAATCGTCCTTATGCTTATTTGGAAGACTTATGGAGTGTGAATAGTAAATTGAATGTCTCACTAGGGGTTCGCTGGGATTACGATAACCTTTCAAAAAGTGGTGGAACCAAAGGAGATTACAACAACGTTGGCCCCCGTGTAAACTTTAATTATAAGTTGACCGACAGAAGCGTGATACGTGGTGGATATGGTATTTATTACGATAAAATTTTGTATACAATCTATGGAGATGCTTTACAGTTTACATCAAACAGTGATGATTATAAACGTCAGATAGCGGCCTTACAAAGCAAGGGAATGATACCGGCTTCGGCCAATATTAATGCCCTGGTTCGCGATGGCAATTTAAAAGCAAATGTACAGGGAGCAACGTATTTAAACGGCCCCGTATCATCGCAACTACAGGCAAACAGGAGTAAACAATTTTCAAACGAATTGCGCATTATGAACCCTCATGGATGGCAAAATCCCTACAGCCACCAGGCTTCCATAGGCTACCAGGTGCAGGTTGGTGAAGACAAATTATTTTATACCGATTTGATGCTGGTGGATGTACACAACCTCTTTCGTTTAAAGGACCTGAATGCACCGGCTCCTTACTCATACACTATTAATCCCAATAACATTATAGCTCGTAGTGTTGCCTCTGCTGATAGTACCCGTCCTACACCAATTTATCGCGATGGAAGAGGCAATTATACTTTGTTGAATGGAGATACGCTAAGAGGCATTGCACGTACCGTTAGTATGAGTGAAAGCAAAGGCAGGTCACGTTATATAGGATTGAGTTTAAATTACCAGAAGGACCAGGGTAAAGACAAATATGCTTATCGTTTAACTTATACTATGGGCTTTGCAAGAGCCAACACAGAAGGCATCAACTTTAAGGCACAGGATAGTAACAATTGGGACCAGGAGTGGGGACCAACAAATAACGACCGTACCCACATTTTTAATGGTACTTTTTATTGGTATCCTTTAAATGGTTTAAGTGTAAATATGAGTGCTTTAATACAAAGTGGTATGCCCATAAATCGTGTGCCCGATGGTACTGCACCAAGTACCTATAACAATGGCTCGGTCATTGCCGGGAATGGCATACCATTACGTACGGCTGATTTAAATGGTGATGGACGTGCTTACAGTGCTAACTACAGCGGCAATAACGATCGCCATCCGGGCGAAAGCCGCAACAGCGACCGCCTGCCATGGAGTAACAACTTTGATGTAGCGGTGCAATACAATTTTACTTTACGCAACGATTCAAAGTTCCAGGTTAGGGTTGATTGTTTTAATGCATTTAATACCCCTAATCTTAGCGGGTACAGCAACAACGCTTTAAACAGTAATCAAATTCAAAATGGCCCTGCCTCAAGTGGATTGCTGGTAAGAAGAAGTTATGGTCCGCCACGGCAGTTTCAGATGGGAGTGAATTACTATTTTTAATTGAGGGGAATGGTAAGTAGTGAATGGTGAATGATGCATTTGAACGTTGAATTCGCCGTAGGTGCTTCATGTTGGTAGCTCACAACAGCATCGATGCATTTTTGCGCCGTAGGTGCAACAGGTAAGAGTGAGTTGTTATTGGCGAATGGTGAATGCTTACGGTACATCAGGTTGTAGCATTATATGTAGATATGTTAGTACGCAACTTTATAAATAGGGGATGATTGTTCCAAAAAGTTATACGGTACAAAGTGGCTTGTTGGTAAGAAGAAGTTATGGTCCGCCACGGCAGTTTCAGATGGGAGTGAATTACTATTTTTAGTTGAGGGGAATGGTAAGTAGTGAATGGTGAATGGTGCATTTGAACGTTGAATGCGCCGTAGGTGCTTCATGTTGGCAGCACACAAAAGCATTGATGCATTTTTGCGCCGTAGGTGCAACAGGTAAGTTGTAAATGGCGAATTATGAATGCCTACGGTACATCAGGTTGTAGCATTATATGTAGATATGTTAGTACGCAACTTTATAAATAGGGGATGATTGTTCCAAAAAGTTATACGGTACAAAGTGGCTTGCTGGTAAGAAGAAGTTGTGGTCCGCCACGGCAGTTTCAGATGGGAGTAAATTATTATTTTTAGTTGAGGGAAATGGTAAGTAGTGAATGGTGAATGGTGCATTTGAACGTTGAATGCGCCGTAGGTGCTTCATGTTGGTAGCACACAAAAGCATTGATGCATTTTTGCGCCGTAGGTGCAACAGGTAAGAGTGAGTTGTTAATGGCGAATGGTGAATGCCCCTACGGTACATCAGGTTGTAGCATTATATGTAGATATGTTAGTACGCCACTTTATAAAAAGGGGATGATTGTTCCAAAAAGTTATACGGTACAAGGGTGTGACACAACCGGGGCTGCATTGAAAAACAGTTGTTCGTCCCAAAAAGAATCAAATTGATAATTTGAATGTTAAAAGGAGCTGCAACTAAATTCGTGAGGTAAAAAATATATGATGTTTAAAAAATTGATTGGAATACTTTTTATTAGTCTGCTGTTTTTTGCCTGCAGGCAACAGAAGAAAAAAGTTGATGACATAAGCAAATTAACCTGGCAGCAGATTGAAGCTAAGGGTAAGGGTGCACATGTAACTATGATGATGTACCAGGGAGATAAAAAAGTTAACCGGTACATGAACGAATATTTGGTACCTGCATTAAAGCAGCAACATGGTATTACGTTAACGCTCGTACCGGGGCAGGGTAAAGACATCGTAAACAATTTAATGGGAGAGAAGGAAGCCGGTAAAACGAAAAGCGACATTGACCTTTGCTGGATTAACGGCGAAACATTTTACCAGCTAAGACAGATAGATGCTTTATTTGGTCCGTACACCAACCAGCTACCTAACAGCAAATATGTAGACTACGATAATCCTGTAATCAGGTATGATTTTCAACAGGAAATAAGGGGCTATGAAACTCCCTGGGGCGAATCATTTTATTATATTATTTACGACAGTGCAAAAACTGCCAACCCTCCTGTTAGTATGCAACAATGGCAAGCCTGGTGGCAACAACATCCCGGCAGGTTTACCCTTGCAACAGACTTTAATGGAATGACTTTATTGAAAACATGGCTGATTGAATTGGCTGGAGGTAGTAAAGAATTGGATGGTAAATTTGATGAACAGAAATATAAAAAAGTTTCTGCACAGCTTTGGCAATTCATCAACACTAACAAAAAATATTTTTGGAAAAAGGGAGAGACGTTCCCTGCTAGCAACACAAGCATCTCCCAAATGTTTGGCAGTGGCGAACTGGATTTTACACCCAGCTTTAATGATGCCGATATTGACAATAAAGTAGCCGAAGGCGTTTTTCCTGCAGCTTCAAAAGCGTACATATTGCAGCCGGGTAGCATACACAACACGCATTATGTGGGTATCACTACTAACTCTGGTAACAAGGAAGCTGCAATGCTTGTATGTAATTTTTTAATTTCTCCTGCTGCCCAAATACGTAAAAACGATATTACTGAGTGGGGTAGTCGCACGGTATTGTCATACCACAAACTTGAAAAGCAATGGCAGCAAAAGTTTGATTCATTACCCAAAAGAAAGTATGGTATAACAACTGAGCAGTTAAAAAGTCGTTCGATACAAGAACCGGAACCGGAGTATATGTTGCGGGTGTTTGATGATTTTAGAAAAAAAGTTATTGAAGCCAACTAATGAAGGTTAGACCGATAAATATTACTGCATACCTCTTGTTGATTGTATTTGCTGTAATACCATTATTGCTTGGCCTGGGTTATGCCTTGCTGTATAGTTTTGGATTAGCAGGCGCTTTACAAAACAGTTTTACACTAAGCAACTGGCAAAAATTGTTTGCTGAAAGCGAAGTGTTATCGTCGTTTGCATATAGTACTGCCCTCGCTTTAACTTCTATAATAGTATCCGTTTCAATTGCGCTTGCTGTAACAGTTATATATCCCGGCATGTTTGGTAAGGGTTTATTCAATTATCTTATTTACCTGCCGCTGGCTTTCCCTGCTATGGTGGCAGCATTTTTCTTTTTCCAGTTTTTATCAAAGGCAGGTATACTTGCCAGGATGTTTTTTCAATTACACTTGATTAGCTCCATAGAACAATTTCCTGACCTGGTGAACGACCGTTGGGGTATAGCAATAATTGTAACGCAGGTATTTGTAAGCTGCCCGTTTTTTATTTTGCTACTGGGTAACCTGTATGTAACAGAAAGAGTTAACGACTTTATCTTATTAAGTGAAAGCCTGGGAGCTACCCGGCAGCAATCGATGCGTAAGATTGCCCTGCCAATGCTGCTGCAAAAATGTTTTCCTACCATGATCCTGTATTTTATTTTCATGTTCGGGGCGTACGAGGTACCAGTGTTGCTAGGCAGGTCCAACCCCGAAATGGTTTCGGTGTTTGCCGTAAGAAAGCTGCAACGCTTTAACCTGCTGGATATACCACAAGGCTATGCCATTGCAATTTTGTATACGTTGGTTGTTTTTATATTAATCCTATTTATGTTGAAGAAAAAAAGTTTGGCCCACCATGTTTAAAGCAAGAACGATACTCCGTTTTTCGATTGCTATCATCTGCATTTTTCCGGTGTTGATGTTGCTGTTATTATCGGTGTCGCAAAACTGGGTATTCCCTTATTTGTTACCCCAAAAATATACGGCTGAAAACTGGCTGGAACTGTTGCGTGGAAATAGCATAGCTATCAGCCTGTTAGTCTCCATTTCTATAGCCTTACTGGTAGCATTTCTATCAACAGTTGCAGGTTTTATAACCAGTCAGTTGATAGCCTACCATGCAAACCGAAAGTATTTGTTACTGCTGGCCTACCTGCCTTTTTTGCTTTCCCCTGTCATACTTGCCGTCTGCCTAAAATTTTACTTTAATAAAATGAATATTGCCGGTACTTTTTTAGGAGTAGTGCTGGCGCAGATGATCATTGCTTTTCCATATTGTATCATCTTCTTTATTAGCTTTTGGAACCAGCGCATCAGGCAATATCAAAATTTGGTTAATACCCTTGGTGGAAATAATTATTATGCATTCAATAAAATTATTCTGCCCGTTGCCAAACCCATGTTGCTGGTCTGTTTTTTTCAATCTTTCTTAATCAGTTGGTTTGAGTATGGATTGACAAGTGTTATTGGTTATGGCAAAGTGCAAACCCTCACCATAAAAGTGTACCAGTTTCTAAATGAGGCCAATCTGTTTTATGCTGCATTAAGTTGTTGCCTGTTAATTATTCCACCGGTTATTTTATTATGGGTGAATAAAAGATTTGTGTTTAGGGAGGATTAAGTAAAAAGTAAAAAGTAAAAGTAAGATTGGATTTTAAATGCCCAAAACTAAACTCACCATTAACCATTAACAATTAACCCATTGACTATTGACTAATGACTAATGACTAATGACTAATGACTTCTGACTTACTACTTATGTTCCTCCAGCTAACCAACATAT
The DNA here is from genome assembly GCA_038211085.1 of Chitinophagales bacterium. Lineage (GTDB taxonomy): Bacteria > Bacteroidota > Bacteroidia > Chitinophagales > Chitinophagaceae > Segetibacter. Next base: position 19,108 of record JBBQVY010000029.1, read on the forward strand.
CAAAGGCCTATCAAAACAAAACGGTGTTGCAAAACATATCGTTTTCATTGCCTGCGCATGGTACGCTGAGTGTATTGGGTAAAAGTGGTTGCGGTAAGTCTACACTGCTAAAAATTATTGCCGGTATTGAAGTGCCGGATGCGGGAACGGTAGCCCTGGATCAAACAGATATCACCCGCAAAAATCCTAACGAAAGAAATATCGTATATCTCTTCCAGGAGCCCTTGTTGTTTCCAAATATGAATGTATTTGAAAACATAGCTTTCGGTTTGCGCATTCGCAAAATAAAGGAGCAGGAGTTAATTGAAAAAGTGCAATCAATGGGTGAGAGTCTACAGGTAGCAGATCAATTAAAAAAGATGCCTCACCAGTTATCGGGCGGCCAAAAACAGCGTGTGGCATTTGGCAGGGCATTGATCATAAACCCACCTCTTATTTTGCTGGACGAACCATTTAGCAGTCTTGATGTTGAAACGAGAAGCACCATGCAGCAACTGTATAAAAGTATGGCAGAGCGATACAACATTACAGCGCTTTTTGTAACACACGATCTTAAAGAGGCTTTGTTGATGGGAGACCAGGTGGCTTATATGGAGAACGGAGCCATACAAATTTTTACCGACAAGAAAACATTTATAAACGATCCACGCACAGGAGTTTTAAACGAGGTGCAATTTTGGAACACGCTTTAAATTTTATTATGAAGACAGATTTTAATCACTGTGAGCAGGTATATTGGGTGTTTACTCAATTGTGTAATGACAAATGTGGCCATTGCTATAATAACTCCGGCCCTCATGGCCAGCGTATCAGCGACGAAGATTGTTTAAAGATCATCTCCAACCTTCCCCCAAAAATTGATAAGATTATTTTAAGCGGTGGCGAGCCATTGGCTGAACGCAAACAACTGTACTTAATATTGGATACACTTATTGAAAAGTATGGCGTAGATCAAAAGATAGTAATGCAAACGAACGGCGACCTTATGACCGAACAGATATTGGACACTTTGCTTGAAAAGGGCGTTAAAGGTATCAGTATCGCAAGCCTCGATCGTTTTCATAAGTATGCCGGTACTAAGCTGGATGGATTAAAAACATTGTTCAACAGTCGTGGAATGGTTGATGTCATGCCCTACATAACACTGGGAGAAAAGCATACCGATAACATGGATCCTTCGTGGATAACCTACACGTATTTTGGTGCCAACGAAGAAATGTGGCTGGGTGGTAATTGGGCCCGTGGCAGGGCCATGACCAACGACATTTGGATGAAAGACCCCAAACATAATTTCTGTTCTATCCTCTCCGGGGCAAAAAATTTCCTGGGAGGCCACGATGATTCTGTGCAGGAAATTAGCATACAACTCTGGGCCATCAACCCTTGTTGCCCCGGCACAAAATACCCTATGGGCGATGCCCGAAAAGATAATGTGGCAGAGGTGTTACAGAGAATGACAACATCGCCCGTGTTTCAAAAACTTAACGATGGCGAGCCTTACAAAATGGGAGAAACCATTGGCATAGCCGAAGAATTTGCACTGGAGCGTGGTAAAGACCTTAAAAATATTTGCCTGTGGTGCGATGAATTTTTCGATCACTATTATGATATAGCAACCCTTGCTCCAAAGCAAGAACAAGAATCAATCGCTATCGAAAAATAATCGGTTGCGTCTTTGTCTAAGAGACTTTCTTAAAATCAAAATTCAGCAAAGACAGTTACATTTCTAGTCATTGCCTCGTCATTGCGAGTGATTACTTTTTTGGTACCCAAAAAAGTTCTTTGAAGATGACAGAGCAGAAAGCGTCTAATTTCGAAACGTCCTTTTGCCAAAAATCGAACTTTTACCAGCCCGTAAACCAGCCGGCAACAGTTTCCCCGCCTTTTCAAGGAGGGGACAGAGTGTTTTTATAACTTGTTTTAAAAATATTCAGGGGTGGTAAAACCGCGGTACATGAAAAATGTCATCAACAACAAACCCGAATTAAAACCTCTCCGAAAACAACTCCGCAACTACAGCACCTCCGCCGAGGCCGTCCTCTTGACACATCTTCAAAAGAGCCAACTGCAAAACCGCAAATTTCGTCGTCAACATAGCATCGGAAATTTTATTGCTGACTTCTATTGCCCATCCTAAAAATTAGTGATTGAGTTGGATGGTGAAGATCATTTTTGGGAACCAGGAATTGAGAAAGATCGTGTAAAAGAAAATTATCTAAAAAGTACAGGAATAAAAGTGATCCGCTTCAAAAACAAGTGGGTGTATGAAGATATCGCCTGGGTGTTAGAAAAAATTAAAGCGGAGTTTAACCACCCCTGATTTTATGCTTCGCATAAAATCGGTCCCTCCTTGAAAAGGAGGGGAAACTTCACAAATTGTTTACAAATGTGTCATTGGCAGGAACGAGGGATCCTTTATTGTTTAGGAGGATTTCCTTCTACGTCGGACAACCAATGTGTCATCATGAGGCACCAGGGATCCGTGGTTGTTCAGTGGGGGATTCCTTTCCCGATCAAAATCGGGATCGGACGACCCCCGTGTCATCCCGAGGAACGAGGGATCCTTTGTTGTTTGGGAGGATTTCCTTTCCCGATCAAAATCGGGATCGGACGACCCATTTGTCATCCAGAGGCACTAAGGATCCGTTGATGATCTGGGGGGATTCCTTCCCGATCAAAATCGGGATCGGAATGACATGAGAAGCTGGAATGACATGAGAAGTTTGATGGATACTTCCATATGTCCCGAGGAACGAGGCAAGTTATTATTTATCAATGAAGGCCCATGCGTCATTACCATTTTTTCCAAGATACCAGGGTGGATAATTTGGATGGACGCTTTCATTGTTCAATCTTTGGCTTCCAACTCCTGCCTTCTCCCTACTGCCTCCTCACTTCTGCCTCCTCCGTCCTGCCTTCTGCCTTCTCCCTTCTGCCTACTGCCTTTGCCTCCCTTCGCCTTTGGGACTCCCCTTTTTTGCTTTAACTTGCGCCGCATTATGGTACACAATTTTAATTCGGGACCCAGCATTTTACCCAAAGAGGTAATGCAGCAGGCCAGCGAGGCCATTATTAATCTGAACAATACCGGACTATCCATATTAGAGATCGGTCACCGGACGGCTTTATTTGAAGGCATTTTGAATGAGGCTGTTTCGCTTGTGAAAGACCTGATGCAACTGGATAACGACCGGGAAGTATTGTTTTTGCATGGCGGCGCCACCACACAGTTTATGCAGGTACCTATGAACCTGTTAAACGAAGATGCCACCGCGGCATATATCGACAATGGCACCTGGGGAACCAAAGCCATTAAGGAGGCCAAATTATTTGGAAAAGTAGATGTGGTGTCGTCGTCAAAAGACAAAAACTACACCTATATCGGTAAAGAATTCACCGTACAGCCCGGCAGTACTTATTTGCATTATACTACCAACAATACCATTGAAGGCACCCAATGGCACCACATTCCCGATTCAAATGGCGCCCTGCTGGTATCTGATATGAGCAGCGATGTATTAAGCCGTCAAATGGATTTTAACCGGTTCGACCTGATTTATGCCGGTGCGCAAAAAAACATTGGTGCCGCCGGGGTAAACCTGGTGGTTATCAACAAAAATATTTTGGGCAAGGTTACCAGGCCATTACCTTCTATGCTCGATTACCGCCAGCATATTGCCAATGGCTCCATGCTAAATACGCCGCCGGTTTTTCCGATCTATGTAAGCATGCTCACCCTTAAATGGCTTAAAAACAAAGGCGGCGTAGCGGAGATAGAAAAAGAAAATAACGCCAAGGCAAAATTGTTTTACGATACGCTGGATTCGCTGCCCTTTTTTAAGGGCAAGGTAGACCTGGAAGACAGAAGCAATATGAACGCAGTTTTTATAATTGAAGATGCTGTAGTAGAAAAAGAATTCCAGGCGGTCTGCGAAAAAGAAAATCTGTATGGCATAAAAGGCCATAGAACGGTGGGTGGTTTCAGGGCATCTTTTTATAATGCTTTACCATTAAGCAGTGTGCAGGTTTTATGCGGTGTAATGACCGATTTTGCCCGGCAAAAAGGGTAACGCGGTTTAAGATTTAAAGAACGCTTATCAACCGGTGCTGTAAACAATCCGGCGGCTTTATAAATTGATATTGGCCTGGCCCCACCGCATTGGTGGCGCCAGGCCAATTTTGTGTACAAGTATGTATAAGCAATGCAAAAGGCCTGATTTCCAACCCCAACTTATCTTTTTTATTGCCTTCAAATCATGTTTTGTACTTTTCCTATTAAGCCTTTACAGGCGCGGCTTTATTTTTGCTTGTGGATGGTATTATGAAATTCAATTCGATCAATCAATTTTTCGATCACATTTACGTCATCTCCCTTGAAAGGGAAACCGATCGCCACGAAGGCGTTGATAAATTACTTGACGGTCTTGACTTTTCTTATTTCTACGGCGTAGATAAAAAAACCCTTGTGTTGGACGAATTGATAGATGAAGGCATTTACGACGAAGAAGAAACAATAGCTTTACATCCTGAAAATAAACCGATGAACACGGGGCAGATCGGCCGTAGCTGGAGCCACCGGATGGTTTATGAAGATATGATCGAAAACAATTTTGAAAGGGTATTGATACTTGAAGATGAAGTGATGCCAAATCGTAACGGACTTTCCTTACTGGATGAATCGCTGAACCAGTTGCCTGAAGACTGGGAGTTACTCTACCTAAACTGCACCCACAATCTTAACCGCAACCTGCTTACCTGGTTTAAACAAGCAAGCCAGCACATTAAGTGCTTCTTCAAGCGCACCAAGCTGAACCATACGCAGATAAGGAACATGTTTGCCCGGAAGTACTCACAAAACCTGCTGATAGCCGGTATGCACGATTGCAGTACCGCCTATGCTATTACCCGGTCTGCAGCAAAAAAGCTGGTTGCCCAACAAACACCTATCTGTTTTTTATCGAACCACCTGCTGGCTCATGCCTGCACCAATAATACAGTGAAAGCTTTTGTGTTTCAGCCTAATATTTTTCAAAAGCATGTCCATTTTGAGGAAAGAACTTTGATTGGATAAAAAGACGGCCCCCTAAATCCCCCGAAGGGGGAGTTGGGAAATGCGGCCTCCTTAATCCCCCAAAGGGGGAGTTTTGAACCGCAGCTGCCTCCCTCGTCAGACACATACGGAGAGTGTCATCCAGGGGATCCTGAAATAAATTCAGGATGACGGCTTGAGATGACGGCTTTGTGATCATGCGTCACGCCCTGCCCCACCGGGCAAATTTTAAAAAAAAGCCGGGCCTCAAAAGTGCCCCGAGTCCCCGTAGTCCCACAAAGGAGGAGTTGGAAAATGCAGCTTCCGAAACCAGAGAATTTCCGCAAGCACATCCTCCAGGGGATCCTGAAATAAATTCAGGATGACGGCCCCACCCCCGGTTACTGAACCATAAATCTTAACATCCAGGTACTTAGTCCGCTTTGGAAACGTAACGTGTACGAACCCTTATTCATAGACCCAATATGGGGTATGGTCAAGATATTCTGTCCCCTGATCATATTAAACTTTGTGGTCATAATTACCTGGCCCGACCCGCTAAAGATCATGATATTCGCAACCAGGTTATCGGTGGCGTTGTACCGTATTTTAAGATCGTTTTGCACCGGGTTAGGATACAACAACGGTGGCTGAATGGGCGCTTCAATCTTCCAGGTAATTACATTCGTCAAAAATGCTTGTCCGCTCTTATCAAACTGGCGAACGCGATAATACACATTGCTAAAGCCCAGGTTGCTGATGTCGTCCGGATAAGTGTACAAGCTGTTATCGCGGTTAAGCGCATCCAGCGTGCCGATCTTTATAAAATCAATACCATTGGCACTTCGCTCCACCTCGTACCTGTTTACCTGGCTTTCGTTTTGAACACTCCATTTAAGTGTAATCATGTTATTAAGGTAGGTGCCGTTAAAGAAAACGATTTGTATCGGCAGCACAGATACATTTCTCCAGTCGCGGTCATTCATCTCAACCCCCGACTGCACCATTTTTGCGTTGGAGCCCGATGGCAAAGGGCCATTCATTGAACCAAGGGAGCCAAAGTTGCTATTGGTCACATTTCTGAAAATGCTTCCGGTGGCCAGTGTAGCGATATTCAATTGGTCAAATTCATCCAGCAAACCATCGCCATCCGCATCAAGGGTATTTATGTTAAGCTGGGTTAACAATGAGAAATTTGATGCCTCGTTTAAATCAGCCGCGCTATCGTTATCGGTGTCGGTATCAGAATAATCCGGTGTGCCATCCCCGTCATAATCATAAGGGGTAAGGCCATTGGCGCCATAAACATTCACGCTAATGTCATACACATCGGCTATACCATCATTATCAGCATCCGCTTCTGTGGGAACAATGTAGCCTTTGGTTGTCTGGGCCTCGATATTATCTGTTATTCCATCGTCATCGCTGTCAATATCCAGGAAATCGGCAGGTCCGCGGCCATCGCTGTTTTTAATATTCAACGAGGCAAGCACGCGTACACTATTTGCCCATCCATTGGTTTTACCACCCGAAACCTGTCCGTTGCTTATACCAACCCGCGACGACAACCCGGATTCTACTACGTCTGTTATACCATCACCATCAGAATCAAGGTCGTATGGATTTGGCCTGCCCGTTCTGTCGGCATTTTTAAATGGATAAGCGGAAGCCCTGCCGTTTGCTAAAGCAATGCCGGTTTTCAATAATGGCCCGTTGATGTTTTCGATGATGAAATCGTTATCGGCATCGCCATCCACACTATCGGCCAGGCCGTCTTTATCGGCATCGGTAAACCCATCCAGACGGCCATCGTTATTGGCATCCAGGCCACCCACTTCAACTACATCAGGTATTCCATCGCCATCGCTATCAAGGTCAAGAGAGTTGGGAACGCCATCGCCATCAAGGTCAACAAACCCCAAACCGTTTCCGCTTCCAGTCGCGCCTGTGTTATTGGTGTCAACATTCTGGCTCAAACCATCACCATCGGTATCGGTAAAGTTGTCAATCACACCATCCCCATTTGCATCGGCACCATAGGCTTCTACTACATCGGGTATGCCGTCGTTGTCGCTGTCAAGGTCAAGAAAATCAGGCACACCATCTCCATCTTTATCCATTATTGCATTACAGCCGTTGGCGTTCAGCGGGCCGTAATCAGCATCCTGCCAGTTTACAATTCCGTCATTGTCCTCATCGCCTGCAGGGTCCTTACCACCCGGAGCGCAGGCAAACGAAGTGGCCCCGTTTCCACAGACTTCAATAACATCGGGAATACCATCATTATCATCATCAATATCAATATTGTCGGGTATGCCATCTCTATCGGTATCAATCAGCATTTGCAAAACAGCGTTGCCGGTGGTTGATGACCAGGTACCTGCATTGTCAACCGTATAAAAAGGTATCGTTATTTTGTACATTCCATCCCTGGGGTCCATCAAAATGGTTTGCGATGGCTGGCCTGTAGTGGTGGCTGGCACCAGGACACCACCATCAGGGAACGTCGCGGATGTGTACCTGGTTCCATTTATGGTTATGCTGGTAGCATTAACCGGAAATGCTGAAATAGAAATTGCCGAAACTATACCGGGTAACGGATCACTGCTGGCCAATATATTGGTAAATGTATTTGCCGGAACCGTAACATTTATCGTTTCACCGGGGTTTATGGCGTTGTTAAAACCATTTCCAGGAATAGGCCGTTGGTTAATACCGAAGTTGACACCTGTAACATCAAATAACCCGGCGTTGACCGGTATGGCCAGGTCGGGTGTACCTGTCTGGTTTCCCGAACCTGCATTATTTGCCAATCCAAAATTATCTCCCACCGCTACCCAGCCGGCGGGCAAATTTGCTCCAACCGGCACCGTTGCGCCAACTGCCGCGTCTGTGGTGGTCAATACTATGGTATAATTGGTACTTACCTCAGCACGGGTAAATGAATAGGTGCCCGTTAAACCGTTAACGGTCGTCTTAATCACTATTTTACCTGTGGCGGCATTTACCAGGTAAGCATACATTGTATTTCCGGCGGGGCCGGAGCTTCCTAAGCCGTTAACCAAATTATCGTTCAGGCCATTGGCATCGTTGTACAAATTACCACTTATGGTTATTATTTTTCTGGCTATACCAATATCAAATGGAAATAAACACGATCCCCCGTTGTTAACCGTTAAGGCATTTTTTGTTGGGGTTGAAAAATAATAATCAGTTGATATGGTGGTTTGATCCAATGCGGTAATGTAGCAAATCGGGTATTTTAGGTATGTAATTTCTACGTCATCTATAAATATTTCATCCGCGTCCAAATAGTTATTGTTTGTCAAAAACCTGATATACGTGTTGGTAGTAGCATAGGATAGAATGTCAAGATTTGAGACCTTTACATATAATAAGTCCGATAATCCAGTGCCTGCTATTGTAAAAATGGTCGTAAACGCGCTTCCATTGGTAGAAACCTGCACATACATATCCTTGCCGGCCGTTATGGTTGCCTTGGCCCTTCTATACGAAAAGCTTAAGAATGCGGCACTGGCCCCATTTATATTTACATTTCGGGTGGCCGACCTGTTTCTATCTTTTAAACGGATGGCATTGGTGAATGATCCGTCTTTGATCATTTCCACATCGGTATTGGCATAACTTTGCGCGGGAACAACGCAAAACCCCACAGAAGGATCACCCGCGTCCACCCAATTTGTTAACCAGTTTGTATTGCCATCATTTCCGAAAGCGCATGATGTTGTTCCATCAGTATTATCAAAATTATCAGCAATGTTTCGCTGTGGATAGGTAATAAACTGGTAACCGCCCGAATTGTCGACAATAACGGAATCTCTCAACTCATTGGCATCAATGGCTGCGTTACAGTTGGCATCTATATAAAAATAAACCCTGGCACCAGGAAAGCCCACTTTACCGTCATTATTAATTCCATCTTTATTAAGGTCGGCAAAAACCTGCCCGCTTATAATGTTTTGGTTACCGGGCGATGGGCAGCTATTGATCTTAATGATTACCAAAGCCACATCGCACACAGGTACCGGTGTAGAACATACACTGTATTGCAGTGTATCCTGTCCGGTATAACCTGGTGCCGGCGTGTATAGTAAGGTTCCGTTGGGGTTAACACTAACCGTACCGTGCTTTGGCTGCAACAAACCGGTAATGGAAATGGTTGCCGCGTCTATTACGGCCGCGAATCCCGCATCATTATTTAAAACCGGAATGGTTACGGAGCGGTCGGTTAATGTATAGGCGAAATCATCGTTCGCGAAAATCAGCTTTTGGGCACAATATGGCTTAATCGTGGTACCCACATCCCAGCTTGGGTTGGCATCCAGCGCGGTTGACGGATCTTCGCCATACACCGCGGCTATTTTGGTTCCGTCGCAGGTATAAATAGCTATTCCGCTCTGGTCTTTATCAGCATTATCCAGTATCCGTAAATACTTAAGCGCGTTCAACGGATAAGAAACATCGTACCTGAAACCACAAGGGCTTACGCTGCCTCCGGTCAACACACTTCCATTGTACTTTACATAAATGGTAGTGTTGGTTGCGGGGGTTACCCATATAGGGTTATCATTTCGCGTACCATTGGTTGAACCTGGGGCCCATGCTATTGTGGCAAAGGTGGTAAGCCTGTCTGCCGCGATCATATTAAATGCCCAGTCAAACGTACTACCTGAGTTGCCTCCGCCTCCCGGGGTGTATGAATCCACTATCTCAATAGCGGTAAATGCTTCGCCGGTTGGGTTTACAAACTTGTACGTATTGGTTGCTGAAACCGCCAACGGATATCTCACAGCCGTTTTTGCCGGCAGGTTAATGGTGCCGGATGATGGTGCGCCATTGGACCAGTTGATACTGATGGCACGGTTAAGGCTATTGTACAACATTACCACGGCTGTATCTGGTGACTTGGTGGTAGGCACCGGCGTGTAATACACACTGCTGTACCAGGTTGCCGGAAAAATGGGTATTTCGCGGCTGCTATATCCATCCACACCACCCCAATGCAGGTCAACGCCGATGGGCGCCGAACCCGTAACCGTAGCACCGGTAAGCACACCGCCATCCACCAGTAACGACTGGCCTTCATTCAATATGGCAGTAGTTTCAAAAGTGCCGTTATTGTCCTTATCAATGTTAATTTCTGTATTGTTTTCTGATGCTCTGATAAACAAAGCGGTGTACCTGAAATCCTGGCTGTTAAAATCTTCGCCTACCGGTATGGTAAATGACTTACCAAAGTCGGAAGTAGCCGATACATTTGTTTTCATCACCTGCACACTTATTATGGATGGCTCACCACTTACCTGCGTCAGGGTAATTTCTCCCGATGAAACGATTTTATCCTTTCCGTCGAAGAAAATGTTGGAAGCATTTCGGGGAAATGAAGGCATCGTGTTGTCCAATACAATGCTGCCTCCGGCCGGAATGATGTCGGACGGGTAACCTGGCGCTATTCCATTATAAGGGTTTCCATCGCCCCAAACGATCGTGGTATTTTGCACAGGATTTAAAATATCTGTTTCATACCCATCTTCCCAATGATCCCATCTTACTACAATGCCATTGTATGGCATTTTTAAACTGATAATGGTTCTGATGTTGTTGCTGGGTATAGGCAGGTAGGCCGGCGCGGCTGACCTGATCAACGCGGTTCGGGCATCCTGCTCAGGGTATGGAACATAGTAGGTATGGCTTAATGATGCCTCGCCGCAGGGATCTACGATAGTGGAATCGATGCTGACCTTAGCAATGGCAGTGGCGCATAAAGGCGTTGGCGAAGTATAGTCGCAAATCTGGTAGGTAAACTGGTCTGTTCCCGAAAATGTTCCGTTGGGCAGGTAAACTACTTTACCGTTGGAAACAATGGCGTTACCATTTAAAGGTTGCGTGACAATTGTTAAAGAGAAAGGGTTAATGTCATTGTTAGGATCGGTGTCGTTCGCTACAACGTTCATTATCAATGGCGCGCCACCGGCGCCTACGGCAGAGTCAGGCAATGCCTTAGGCGGACAGGTGGAACAGTTTGAAAAGGATATATCCTTAGAGGCTGAAACCAGGTTTTCATACCCTTCTTTGGCTATCCCCTTAATGTTGATGTAATTGGATGTGACTGGTAATACCCAGACATACTCGTATGTACGGGTGCATCCCGCTGCTGCCACCGATGTGGCGTTTACTGTAGAACCCGGAGGAGTCAAGGTCAGGCTCAACCCGGTGATATCGCTAAAACCAAATGGATCGGTAACGGTGGAGCGCACATAGGTAGTTGTACCGGCAACACCATTGTCAATAACAGAGCCACCAGGATAGGCTGCACTATAAACGTCTAGCGATTGAATATCAATAAAGGTAGAAACCGGGATTTCTATTTTTGAGGGTTTTGCCTGGCTGTCGTAATCAATTCTAAAAGTGACACCAGCTTGTGCCGATGTTACAACCAAAACAATCGCCTGACCTGTTGGTACCGTGACATCCGAAGCCAGGGTACCCACCCAGGTTAACAATCCCGTACCACTATTGTAGGTTGGGCCCGACAATGAAATGATGTTTGTAGCTCCATATTTTAATACCGCGGTTATAGCCGGATTGGCTGGCATGGTGCCGCTGATAATGCCCGCATAAGCGGTTATGGTAATATTTCTTCCCACCTTAACAACCAGTTGGCTGCACAAAGCAGGAGCCTGGGTGAAAGTTAATGAGCCACCACTGGCAATAGCCGCGGTTGAAGCGGTTGCAAGGTCTGTTGTAGCGACAGGATCAACCCGATCCAATGTCTGCGCGGGATCGGACAGGTATAAATGCTTGAATACACTGCTGGGTGAGGTAGTTACCGTATGTTGCGTCGTAGAAGTACCATTACATCCGGCCGCCGACGAGGTAATAACAGAAACACCTGACCAGATATTGGTAAATGTAACTGCCCCGGTGGTGCCATTTATGGTATTTCCCGCCGCGTTGCTGGCAGCATCCAGGGAGTAGGTTACCGGGTTGCCGTTATTGGCGGTCGCGATGTATGCAAATGTTTCATTGCCCTGGTTGCGGCTGGAGTTTGAACCCAACGTGAAGGCGGGTGTTCCGTTTCCGGCTATAGTTATAACATGAGTTGCTGCCACGGGACCATTACAACCGCTGGCGGTAACGGTAACTGTACTGTTGTAGGTCCATGATGCGATAAACGTAACATACCCTGTGGCGCTGTTAATAGTATTACCTGACGCAAGGCTGGCCGCGTCAAGGCTATAGGTTATGCCCGTAGCATAATTGGCCGATGAGGAATAAACCGATGAACCGGCGCCCTGGCAACGGGTAGAAGCTGGTCCAAATGAAAATTCGGGATTGGCTAAGTTTGGAGTACTCGTAGCGTAATGTATGGCGACAGGCGTGCCGCAACCAGCGGCTGTAGCGCTAATCTGTGTAGTACCAACCCAACCTGTAACATATAATACCGTACCGGTAGTTGAATTGATGGTATTACCCGCCATTATACTTGCCACGTCAAGGCTGTAGGTAATGGTGGTTGGAGCATTGGCTGTATAATTAACCGTTCCGGGGCCGTTACACCTGCTGGAGGTGCTTCCCAAAACAAAAATGGGCGTAGCCACAACCGGGGTAATGGTTACGGTATGCACCGAAGTTAACGGTCCTCCGCAACCTGCCGCTGATGCGGTAATGATGCTGGAACCAGCCCATCCGGCGGCATATGCTACCTGCCCCGTTACCGGATTAATATCGTTGCCTGCCGTTAAACTGTTGTCATCCAAAGTATAATTTATACCTGAAGTATTAGACGCCGTTGCCAGGTAAGTAACACTCGCCTCGCCCTGGCACCTGGATGAGGTACTTCCTAATGAAAACACAGGTGTAGTTACATTTCCATTGGTTGAAACAACATGATTGGCAAAATCGGTGCCATTACAGCCCGTAGCTGTAGCCCTAACAGTTGTGGTGCCCGACCAGGCCGCGGTAAAGGTAACCATGCCCGTAGCAGCGTTAATGGTATTGCCGGCTGCCAAACCGGCGGCATCCAGTGAATAAGAAATACCTGTCGCGTTACTTGCCGTGGCGGTGTAGGTTATTGAACCCGCGCCTTTACATCGCGCCGAACTGGTTCCCATAGTAAATGCCGGGGTACCCACGGTAGGTGTTATGGTTACCGTATGTGAGGCGTAATAAAGTCCGCCACAACCAGAAGCGGTAACTGTTACAACCGATGTACCATTGTAACCGGCGTTAAAAGTAACCGCGCCTGTTGAACTATTTATCAGGTTGCCCGCGCTTAAACTATAACTATCCAACGCGTAGCTTAATACCGCGTTACCCGATGATGTAGCATTATAGCTTATCGTATTGCCTCCCTGGCAGCGGGTGCTGAATGATCCTTGATCAAACACAGGGGTGTTAATGTATGAGGTAACCGTTACGGTATGGGTAGCCACTTTTGGCCCACTGCAACCCGCGGCAGATGCCGTAACGGTGGTTACCCCGTTATAGACATTGGTAAAAGTTACCGCTCCATTTGAGGCATTTATGGTATTGCCTTTGGACAAGCTGGTTGAATCAATACTATAAGTGATACCCGTGGTATTGCCGGCTGTCGCGTTATAAATTATTGTTTCGGCACCCTGGCATTTTACGCTTGAAGCCCCCGCTGCAAATACAGGTATGGTAACCACCGGGGTTATTGTAACCGTATGCACTGCGGTTTTTGGACCAGCGCAGCCTGCTGCCGAAACGGTAATATAGGTAGTACCTGACCAGGTTGGCAAATAAACTACCGAACCCGTATTTTGGTCAATGGAAGCGCCATTATTACGTGTATTGAGATCAAGCGAATAGGTTAATCCTGATGTAGCGTAAGCTGTTGCCCCATAAACAATGGCTTCGGATAACTGGCATCTTATCGAAGAACCCCCCGCGTTGAAAACCGGGGTGGCGACATTATCTGTAATCGTAACGGTGTGTGTTGCTGCTTTAGGCCCTTCACAGCCAGAAGCTGTCGCGGTAATGACCGATGTACCATACCATGCCCCTGTATAGGTAACTACGCCGGTACCGGAATTTATGACATTGCCTGCTGAAAGGCTTGCGGCATCCAGGCTGTAAGTGATTACACTGGTATTGGCAGCTGTAGCGGTATAAGAGGTATTACCCGTCAATCTGCATCGGATTGTAGAAGTCCCTAAATTAAATACGGGTGTTCCGATTGTGGCATTGGTAGTAACTGTATGAGTTGACGACAATGGGCCACTGCAACCAGTGGCGGTGGCGGTAATCGTGCTGTTGCCAAACCATCCGGCTACCCACGTTACGGCACCGGTATTTACGTCAATAGAATTTCCCGCCGATCGGCTGGTAAAATCGAGCGCATAGGTCATCACAGCATCGGTAGAGGTGGCCGGATAGGAAAGAGATCCGGAACCCTGGCAACGAACCGACGATGTACCCAACCCAAAAACCGGCGTAGTTACGTCCTGGTAAGTGGTTATGGTATGAGTGGCTGTGGCAGGACCGTTACACCCGGCAGCAATTGCTGTTACGGTGGAAGTACCGAACCAGGCGCCATTAAAAGTAATTTTGCTTCCGCCGTTTATCCCGTTCCCGCCTGCCAGGCTTGCATTGTCTAACTGGTAGGTAATACCCGTTGTTGCAAAAGCAGTGGCACTATAGTCAACATTTTTATTATTAGCCATACATCGAACAGAATTTTCTCCCCGTCCAAATACTGGCACTTCTACTGTAGCATTTACCGTAACCGAAAAAGATGCCGCCTTTGGCCCGCCGCAACCAGCAGCCGTAGCAGTAATAATGGTCGTTCCGGCATAAGCGGCAGCCCAGGTAACCTCACCTGTGGTGGCATTGATCGCATTGCCGGCATTAATACTTGCGGCACTTAAGCTGTACGTAATTCCAGTGTTGGTGGTAGCAGTAGCCGTATAAGTGATTGGAGCAGAAGCCTGGCATATAGTAGAGGCGGTACCAGGCGCGAAAACGGGCACCCCTACTGTTGGTATGATAGTAACAGTATGGCTGGCCGTTTGTGGACCATAGCAGCCGGCAGCACTTGCAGTAATGATGGATGTTCCACTCCAACTGTTGGAGTAGGTTACTGCACCGGTGGTAGCATTTATGGTATTGCCATTGTTGCGGCTGTTCAGGTCAAGTGTATACGTAATACCTGTGGTGTTACCTGTAGTTGCAGTATAGGTTATCACACCCGGTGCCTGGCAAATAGTAGTGTTTTCTCCAAGGTTAAACACCGGCACGGTTACTGGTGCATTGCTAGTAACAGTATGGGTTGATGTTGAAGGCCCGTTACACCCTGAAGCTACAGCGGTGATGGTTGAAGTTCCGGTAAAGCCACTTGTAAAATTGACAACCCCTGTTTCAGGCACAATACTGTTGCCTGCGTTTACACTCATAGCATCAAGGTTATATATTATACCGGTATTGTTGGTAGCTGTTGCGCCAAAAGTTACTGACGTTGCTGCATGGCACCTTGAGGAGGTTGCCCCAAGGGTAAATACAGGAAGTCCAACCGTTGGCGTAACCGTTACCGCATGGGTAGACGTTCCGGGGCCGTTACATCCGGCAGCACTGGCTGTTATAGTGGCAGCGCCTGAGAACCCTGCCGTATACGTTACATCTCCCGTTATAGCATTAATGGTTGCCCCTGCACCAGCACTT
>JBBQVY010000030.1:0-34328 GCA_038211085.1 Chitinophagales bacterium
TAGCTACTGCCTGTTGGCAAAATGCCAGGTCTTTTTCATTGAGGTGGCTAACTACAATATCAAAACCCAGTTTGCCCATCATGGCTACATCCGTTCTAAATTTTATAGGCTGTTTGCCCCAATCCGTTACATGGTTGGCACTGCTGATTGCAGGGTAGAAATATGAATACTCCCACTGAATAAAAATGCGTTCAACAGGCTCTGTATTGTCGCTGGGCCAAAACTCTGTAAAGTATTGCAAGGCTGCATAATCAACTCTTCCACCCCCGCCTGAGCAAAGCATCATTGGTACTGTTGGATATTTTGTTCTCACTCTTTTTAAAACATTGTAAAGACCCCGCATATATTCAATATAAAAATGAGATTGATTTTGCAGGTAACTGCTGTAGGCGTTAAATATTACAGCATTGCAATCCCACTTTATAAAGGCCACGCCGGGGTTTTTGGTAAACAGGTTATCTACTATTCCAAAAACAAAATCCTGCACCTGCGGATTGGCTAAGTCTAACACCAACTGGTTTCTAAAATATTGTTCATCGCGTTTGGGTTGTTTAATAACCCAGTCAGGATGTTTTTCATACAGCTCGCTTTTGGGGCTAACCATTTCGGGCTCCAGCCAAATGCCAAACTTAACATCGTTTGCAGTGGCTTCTTTTACAAGGCTGGCAATACCATTTGGTAGTTTAGCTTTGTTTTCCTGCCAGTCGCCCAGGCCTGCCCTATCGTTGTTGCGGGGATATTTATTTGCAAACCATCCATCATCCAGCAAAAACAAATCAACCCCAAGTTTCTTCGTGTCTTTTAACAGATCAGCCAGTTTGGTTTCATTAAAATCGAAGTAGGTGGCTTCCCAGTTGTTTAATAAGGTAAGCCTGTTGCCTTTGCCATCTAGTAATTTGTAATTGCGGGCCCAGCGCTGCATGTTACGGCTGGCCGTTCCCTTTCCGGTTGTTGAAAGCGTAAACAGAAACGGAGGAGTAGTAAATTCTTCATTAGTTGCCAGGCTGTATTCTGATGCGTAATTATTGATGCCTGCAATCACCCTTAGATTATCACGGTTATCCAGTTCAAGATCAATTCTAAAATTACCACTGTACTCCATGGCCCCTAACATAACAGTGCCTTCATCTTCAGTTGCAGGATGGTCCAAAGACACCATAAACATGGAAGGCTGAAACAGGTTGGCACGTGTGCCCAGTTTTGTATCAAGGGTTTTAATGCCATGTGTAAGCTTCGATTCTTCGGGCTGCATTTCTTTAGCCCAATCACCATGATATTGGCGCAGGTAGTATTGACCGGCTTTTAAGTAAAGATTTGCCGACGCATATTTTTGTAACTGCACCTTTCCTTTTTCCTGGTGGGTAATAGTGCTCCATTGCTCAACTATATCTTCTTTATAAAATGATTTATAGTACAACGTTACCTGGAAAGGATACACAGGATCTTTCATTACTACGCTTAACAGCGAAACATTGTCATCTACTTTCTTCACCTCATGGCTTACATAACGCAGGTCGAGCGACTGGTTGCCATCTGCATGTTTAACACTAATGGCAGGTTCAAATAAATTACGTGATCCGGAGGGCATATAGGGAGAGGATAGTATATCTGTATAATCATCAGTTTGGCGGTATGCACCTGGTGCATTCTTGTATTCATCAACATCTTTCAGCTTCTCCCCAAAATAAATAATATGTATATCCTTGTTGGCTTCTACCTGTAAAACCATAGCCGTTTTTTGGGTAATAACTGGTATGGTAAAAGCCTGGCTGTGGGCGGTTGGTACAAAAAATATGCTTAATACAAAAAGAAAAATAGGGAAGAGAATTGTGTTCTGTTGTTTCATTGTTACAGATTTAATAATCGTTAGCTTGAGTGGCATAATAGGCCGAATGTAACAAACTAAATGTATACCATCTGTCCGCTTTTAAAATTGGCAAAAAAGAACCTACAGATAGTTTTTTAAGTATTATCGAAAATTGCAGCATACAAGTATTTTAAAGAGATACCAAACAAACCCTTGCCCACTTTACAGTCGTTAAATAATTAATAGGAAATATAAGAGAATGCGTTTTACATATTATAAATTTGGCTGTAGTAATTGTACTTTACCGAAATATGAAATATCAAAACATTGTTATTATTGATGATGATGAAGATGACCAGGAAATTTTTCTGGCAGCCGTAAAAGAAGTATCGTCTACTGTTGAATGCATGGCATTCGACAGCGGTATAGAGGCATTAAAACAATTGCGTTTGCACAATATTTCTCCTGACGTTATTTTTCTTGATTTGAATATGCCGGTCATGAGTGGGCAGCAGGTTCTTATGGAACTTAAAAATGACCCGGACTTACAAAGTATACCTGTCATTATTTTCTCCACATCTTCAAGGCCTTCTACCATACAAGAGATGAAAGATCTTGGTGCTACTGATTTTATTACCAAACCTTCAGGGTTTGTTGAGCTTGTAAATATTCTTAAGCCGCTTTTAAAGAAAAACGTTGATGGCAGAACAAATTAAATCTGTTAATCATCTTCCCTTTTTACAAGAAGGCGGAGAAATGGGTGAACGAATAAGAAGTTATGATTGGTCAACACATCCGTTAGGCAAACCTGAAAGTTGGCCTCAAATGCTGCGCCTTTCTGTTGGTCTTATGCTCGACAATCCATTTGGCATGTATATAGCATGGGGTAAGGAATATTTTCAATTTTATAATGATGGTTACCGGCCCATACTCGGGCTTACCAAACATCCACAGGCATTAGGCATATCAACCAGGGAAACCTTTGCAGAAATATGGCACATCATAGGCGATATGTTTGAGGGCGTTATGCAGGGAAAAGCTGTTGGATATCCTGACTTCCTGTTACCTCTTAACCGCAATGGATTTATAGAAGATTGCTATTTCGATTTTTCGTATAGCCCAATAAGGCTGGAGAATGGAACAGTAGGTGGTGTTTTGGTAACTGTGGTTGAAACTACAGAGAAATTAAAAGCAGTTGAATCTCTCAGGCAAAGCGAAAGCCGTTTCAGGCAAATGGCCAATGCACTTCCGTTAGTTATCTGGATGGCAAATGCAAACGGCGAAATAAATTTTATAAGTAATCAATGGGAGGAATATTATGGAAATCCATTAAGTGAAAGCCTCGGCAACGGGTGGATAAAATTTGTTCATGCTGATGATATTGAAAATGCAGCAAACGCCTGGAAACATTCATTATCTACCGGCAATATATACGAAACAGAGTTTAGGATACATCATAAAAACGGTACTTATCATTGGATATTGGTAAGAGCCTTGCCTATCAAAAATGCCGATGGAGAAATTATTTCGTGGTATGGCTCAAATACAGATATACAGGATAAAAAAATAAGTGAAGACCAGGCCAAAGAAAGTGAGGCCCGGTTTAAAACTATGGCCGAAGCTTCGGACATTTTAATATCGGTGGCAAACCAGGATCTTAAAACAATTTTTTTTAATAAGGCCTGGGAGAAGTTAACCGGAAGACCTGTTGCTGACCTGGTTAATTATGGCTGGATTGATCTCCTTCACCCTGAAGACAAGGAAGCATTTTTAGAAACCTCTCGCAAAGCTTTAAAAAACAAAGAATCATTTATTGCCCAATTTAGGGTGCTTGCAAAAAACGGAAGTTATAGATGGCTGCTGGCTAAAATACCGGTAAGGTTTAATGCTGATGGCAGTCATGCAGGTTTTGTAAGCTCTAGCATCGACATAACAGAGGGCAAACAGGCAGAAGAAAAACTACAGGACAGCGAACAGAGACTAAGAATAATTTTGGAAAGCGCCCCTTTTCCAATTGGGGTGTATAAGGGCTGGGAAATGATGATTGAAATAGCTAACCAATCTATATTGGATGTGTGGGGAAAGGGACAGGATGTTATCGGTAAGAGTTACAAAGAAATTTTGCCAGAGCTCCAAAACCAGGACATCTTTAGGCAACTGGAAAACGTGTTTACAACAGGTATTGCATTTCACGCTAAAAATAAACCTGTAAAAATTGAAGAATACGGCGTTATAAAAAAATATTACTTCGATTATAGTTTTCAGCCGTTAACCGATTCGGAGGGTAAGATTTATGGCGTAATTAATACGGCAGCCGATGTTACAGATATTAACCTGGCCAACCTTAAAGTTCAGGAAAGCGAAAAGAATATAAGAAACATGGTTGTTCAGGCACCTGTTGCTATGTGTATTTTAAGAAGCCATGATTTTATTGTGGAAATAGCCAATATTAAAATGTTTGAGCTTTGGGGTAAACCCGGAAAAGAGATTTTAAACAGGCCCATTTTTGAGGCATTACCAGAGGCAAGAGAACAAGGGTTGGAAGAACTGCTTGAAAAAGTATATAGTACCGGAGAAAGTTTTGAGGCTGATGAACTGCGGGTTAATTTACCCCGCAATGGCAAAATTGAAACAGTCTATGTAAACTTTGTTTACCAGGCACTGCGCAAAAACGATGGAAAGATTAATGGCGTACTGGCGGTAGCCATTGATGTGTCTGCACAAGTGCTGGCACGTAGAAAAATTGAGGATATAGTGGGTGATAGAACAAAGGAGCTGGCTACGGCAAATAAAGACCTTCAAAAATCGAACGCCGAGTTGGCTCAATTTGCATACATAGCCTCACACGACTTACAGGAACCATTACGCAAGATTTCAACATTTTCGCAAATGTTGCAGACTAGCATGGTAGGTACCCTGAATGAAAATGCCCAACACTACCTGGCAAAGATCAACAGTGCCTCTTGGCGAATGAACCGGCTTATACGCGATGTGCTTACATACTCTGAACTGGTTAAAGCAGAACAAGAATTTACCGGGGTAAATCTGAACGATGTTATACTCAATATTCAATCTGATTACGATTTATTGATAGAAGAAAAGAAGGCTACTATTATAGCTGAAACCCTGCCGGTAGTTGAGGCCATACCCTTACAAATGTTTCAACTTTTTAGCAACCTTGTAGGTAACTCTTTAAAATTTGCAAAGAAAGATCAGCCACCGGTAATAACCTTGAGCTCAACAATTGTACAGGGAAACTCTATAGCAACCATCATACTTGACGATAACAAACAATACCACCACATCAGGTTTACAGATAATGGTATTGGTTTTAAGGCCGAATATGCAGAACAGATATTTAATATTTTTCAAAGGCTGCACCGTAAATCCGAATATGAAGGAACAGGGATAGGCCTGGCTATGTGTAAAAAAATAATTGTCAACCATCGGGGTGCCATAAACGCTTTTGGAAGCAGCGAAGCAGGTGCTGTTTTTAATATTATACTACCAGTCCAGCAGTAACATCTTTCAATTTTCGCTGTAACCCCAAATTTTACAAAGCAAAATCTTCAGTAACATTAGCAGGCTTAGTTATAATTTATTAGTTTGTATGTCAACCAAAAAAACTTTTAAAAAGAAAAATCCATGCTTAAAAAAGCTCTTAAGATTACAGTTATAATAGTTGCCAGTGTGGCATCACTGGTGGCTATTTTGTATATGGTAGTATATTTTTCTACGGAAGCAAGGATTAATAAAAAATACAATGTTACGCTGCACCAATTGGTTATACCAACCGACAGTGTATCGTACCTGGCAGGTAAGCATATTGCTGAAAACCGCGGCTGCTTAGGCTGCCATGGAAAAGACTTAGCAAGTGGACATGTTTTTTTCAACGATTCTACACCTCTTGGCTTTCTTGCAGCTTCCAATATTACAGGGGGCAAAGGGGGCATTCAATACAAAGATGAAGACTGGACCAGGGTGTTAAGACATGGCATAAATAAACAAAACACCTCAGTTTGGTTTATGCCCTCCCACGAAGTGGCACACTTATCAAACCAGGATATGGGTCAATTGATTAGTTACTTAAAAAGTCAACCTGCAGTTGATAAGGCTACCCCGTCAAAACATTTAAAACCTTTGGGAAGGATACTTTTATTTCTTGATCAATTTCCCTTGTTACCTGCCGAGGTTATTGATCATAATGCCGTTTACCCGCAGTCTATTTCCACAACTGTAAGTGCACACTATGGTGAGTATTTATCTACTACCTGCCAGGGCTGCCATGGGAGCACATTAAAAGGGGCTCAAGCACATTCAGCAGGTGAACCCTATATTCCAAACATTAGTTCAACCGGAAATGTAGGTAAGTGGAAAGAACAGGAATTCGTTACTGCAATAAAAACAGGATTACGGCCCGATGGCAGTAAATTAAATGATGCCATGCCTTATAAAGAATTTACGTACAACGAGGATGAACTAAAGTCGATCTACCTATACTTGCAGCAACTAAAATAAGTTTACTTAAGAAGACATTCATTTACCCAAATATTCAGGCTTATTGCAAAGAGTTGAAACTACATCAACTCTAGTGAGAGTTGTTTGCAGACCGAAATTTACGGTAGTCTCAATAGAAGCTCTTAAGAATAAGTCGTTTTAAGACTACCGTAAAAAATCCACATCCTATAATCCAAAATTCTTATTCATCTCCTGGCTACTTTCTATCTACTGACTACTTTAGTTGTTTGCTGACAAAAATTTACGGTAGTCTCAGTAAAAGCTCTTATGAATACGTCGTTTTAAGACTACCGTAAAATATCCACCTCCTATAATCCAAAGATTCTACTTTCTATTATCTACTAACTACCAACTCCGTTCTACTAACTACTCACTACTGACTACTCACTGGCTACTCTCTACTTTTAAAAACCTCCTCTTAAAAAAAATGGCCCCTCCGTAGAAACGGAGCGACCTTTAACGATTGCTTGCCATATGAAAATCTTAAAAAATTATTTTTGTGCTTACTGTTACAGCTTAGTGGAAAAAAGAAACTTTTAAACTTGCTCTCAAATCATTCCCTTGTTTCATTCTTTCTTACATAAAGGTAACATGTAAAAGTTACACATTAAACCATCTTCAAGCTTTATTCATGACTTCTAACTACCACCCTCCATCTTAAAACCCTTTACTGCAAAGAGTTTTACCAAAAATTAGCCATGATGCCCAGTAAATTTTTAAGTTAGATTCTGTATTAAAACTTGCAAGAAAAATAGTAAGCGGGTATTTGGCAGAAGGGAGTTTTCATTTGAACTGGATACCAAACACATCCTTCAACGCACGTTTAGCAGCAAAATACCCACACATACCATGAACCCCACCACCGGGAGGGGTGGAGGAAGAACCAATGTAAACTCCCGGTAGAGATGTATTGTAAGGAGAAAAACTGATGACAGGCCGTGTAAAAAGCTGTGCAAGGTTAATGATGCCTCCATTAATGTCGCCACCTATATAATTTGGATTGTAAGCCTCCATTTGTACGGTATTCATGCTATGCCTGCCAAGGATAGTATCCTTAAAGCCGGGGGCATATCGTTCTACCTGTTGTTCAATAATACTTGTCATGTTGCGTATTGAACCATTTGGCACATGGCAATAAGCCCAGGCAGTATGCTTGCCTGTGGGTGCACGTAAATGATCGAAAACACTTTGTTGCGCCAACAATACGTAAGGTTTATTTACAGCCTGCCCATCAGAGGATTGTTGTTCACTACTTGCAATTTCTTCAAAGGTGCTTCCAATATGTATGGTGC
The DNA here is from genome assembly GCA_038211085.1 of Chitinophagales bacterium. GTDB lineage: Bacteria > Bacteroidota > Bacteroidia > Chitinophagales > Chitinophagaceae > Segetibacter. Next base: position 7,618 of record JBBQVY010000030.1, read on the forward strand.
CTGCCCGTTTGCAATCAGGGTTTGTAAAAGGTATGGGCTCGCTCAGTGCCCAGTCAATTTTAAACACACCCATACCGTATTGAAAACGGTTTAGTTGCCACTTGTACAAACGTGAAAATTTATCGCCTGCTATTGCCAGCAATTGTTTTGGAGTAACATCAAAAATAATAGCCCGTGCCTGGGGAAGATCATCAATATTTTTGACCAGCCGGTTCGTTTCAATAGTGCCACCAAGTGAAGTGAAATAGCCGGCAAGTGCAGTGATGATAGCCTGGGAACCTCCCCTTGCAATTGGCCAGCCCCCTGCGTGCCCTGTTGCCAGCAATACCAAACCAAAAGCTGAAGTAGCTGCGTTGGTTAAAGGTTGGATAGCATGTGCAGCCATGCCTGCAAAAAAACCCTTGGCCTTTTTACCAACAAATTTTTGTACAAGTGTAGAGGCAGGTAAAAAGGCTTTTCTGCCAAATGCAGCCAGGGTTAACGGATGTAGCGGAAAATGAAGCGGGGCTAATAATTCGGGCAACAAAATGGGCCAGTCTTTTACAATAGGAGCCATTAAATCAATATAAGTCTGTTTGTCTTCGCCCAGGAAACCGGCGGTATCTTCAACTGAATTGGTTAATATGGCTGCACTGCCATCATCAAAAGGATGAGCTGCAGCTACGGGTGGATAAATATATTCAAGACCAAATTTTTCAAGCGGCAGCGTTTTAAAAAATGGCGATGCAACAGCCAATGGATGAACAGCAGAACATATATCGTGTACAAAGCCGGGAAGGGTTAATTGCGCAGAACGGGCACCACCACCTATGGTATCTTTTGCCTCAACAAGTAACACCGACAGACCTGCCTGTTGCATGGTTATGGCAGCAGCTAAACCATTAGGACCCGAACCTACTATAACACAATCGTATTTTGTAATTGGCATGGGCGTGTTTAAAATGTTTAAAGAAAAAGTGGCTTCGGCTTCGCTCAGCCAGCGTGATATAGCCAGCGGCTTGGGCTTCGCTCAGCCAGCGGCAGTCACCGCTCAGCACACTCACTCACTACTCACCACTAACAACTAACCACTCACAACTCACAACTGCCTACTCCCAACTCTCCACAACCGGCGTTGTTTCGTTGGCCATGCGTTCTACAAACTGGCGTTCGTTAACAAAGTAGCCATTGCCTTTAGCGCATAAGTGTACAATCAAATGCTGGATGCTCATGGGGTTACCCTCGGGTATATCAGCTATGTTGGAATGTAAAATATCGTGTCCGTCTATAATAATTACCAGGCCGCTGCCGATTGCCTCCATACGGTTTCCTTCTGTAATCAGCATGCCGGTATCTTCACCCAAACCAATACCTATTGCAGATGGATTTGCCCCAACAGCCTGCGACAAACGGCCAAAGCGACCCCGCTTTTCAAAGTGCGAATCGAATATTACGTTGTCCATAAAGCCAAGGCCTGTAGTAATTTTTACTTCTCCTTTTAAATGTGCACGGCTGGCATCTCCTTCATAAATCATAGTATTGCTCATAGCCATGGCACCGGCAGAGGTACCTGCAACTACAAAATTTTCGTTCATGTACCTATCGTAAATAAGCTTAAATAATTTAGTGCCGCCGAATGTAGCGGACAGTCTCAATTGATTGCCTCCACTAAACATAACCGCATCACAAACTTTTATCCGGTCAATGTATTCCAGTTTATTAGCATCTTCGCGGTTACGTATGTGCATCGCCCCAATATTGGTACAACCTATACGTCCAAAGGCTTCAAAATAATTATTACCTACTTCGTAAGGAATCATAGAAGCTGTAGTAATTACTTCTATACGTGCAGATATCCCTCCTGCTTCTTCTACAATGCGGCGCAAAATACCCAGTTCAAAAAAATTGAGATTATTACTGTAATATGGAGATTTTCCCATGTCAGTTCCCTTGTCTTCAGCACCGCCAATAGCTATTAATTTTCCTTTAGGTATACTCATCTTATAAATTTGGCTATTACTACATCTCTAAAAATCAGAGGCAAGTTTTGCACCAATCCGCCCGGTGAAACAATTCAAAAATAATTAAGAAAGTAATTGTGAAAATTCTGCTGGCAGCAATCAACGATAAAAATAAATGAATTTGTTTAGACAGCTTGTGGTACAGGCATAACATGTTGAAATAAGTTGAGGGGCTTTAAGGTATCTGCATGCATCTTTATCAATTGGATAGTTTGAAACCGACAGTACATTTCAAAGCATTCATTCAACCTAAATTTGCTTTACCTTCCGAGGGGCCATCATTATTACAGCTACATGCTTAAAATTATATGTTCCAACTATTATTGCAAGCACAGAATAACGAAACGACAGACTGTCCATTTTAACAAACAACCGTAAAAATTTCGAACCAAAATTTTCAACTTACCTGCTATGAAGATTAAAGAAATAAAAGTGCTCAGGGGTCCCAATTACTGGAGCATACGAAGAAACAAGCTGATACAATTAAAGCTGGATCTTGAAGAGTTGGAACACAAACCTACCAATGCAATTCCGGGCTTTTTAGAAAGACTTTCAGCCTTGCTGCCCAGTATGAATTCGCACAGGTGTAGTGAGGATAAGGAAGGCGGATTTTTTCATCGGGTGGCAGAAGGCACCTGGATGGGTCATGTAATAGAACATATTGCTCTCGAAATTCAAACGCTGGCTGGTATGGATACCGGCTTTGGCCGCACAAGAGGTACCGGAAATACAGGAGAGTATTATGTAGTATTTAGCTATATGGAAGAAGATGCCGGCGTGTATGCAGCCAGGGCTTCAGTAAAAATTGCACAGGCATTAACTGATGGAGCTGAATACAACCTGGATGCAGATATACAGGCCATGAGAGAAATAAGGGAAGACACACGGCTGGGTCCAAGTACCGGTTCTATTGTTGAAGAAGCTGCAAAGAGAGGCATCCCTTTTATCCGTTTAAACAAACACAGCCTGGTACAACTAGGGTATGGTGTGCATCAAAAACGCATACGGGCTACTATAGCAAGCACTACCTCAACAATTGGTGTAGACATTGCCGGCGATAAAGAAGAAACAAAAAACCTGCTGGATGCCGCTGAAATTGCGGTACCAAAAGGCACCATTGTACGCACCGAAGAAGACTTAAAAAGTGCTATTGACTATATTGGTTATCCCCTTGTTTTAAAACCTATAGATGGTAACCACGGTAAGGGTGCAACAACCGACATTACCAATTGGGATGTTGCAGTTACAGCACTGGCTGCTGCACAGGTTTACAGTCGCAGTGTTATCTGCGAAAAATTTATTACAGGGTTCGATTTCAGGGTATTGGTAATCAACTACAAGTTTGTATGTGCCGCCCTGCGTACGCCTGCAAGTGTTGTGGGCGATGGTGAACACACCATTGAATGGCTGATGAATGAAACAAACAAAGATCCCCGCCGGGGCTTTGGGCACGAAAAGGTGCTTACCACCATAAAGATGGATGCCTTTACACAAAAAATGTTGGACGATGCTGGGTTGACACTTCAATCAATCCCGGCCAAAGGAGATAGAGTTTTATTAAAACCTACTGCCAATTTAAGCACAGGTGGAACCAGTACAGATGTAACAGACGAAGTTCATCCAGCCAATATTTTTATGGCAGAACGCATTGCCAAAATTATAGGTCTCGACATTTGCGGCATCGATATTATGGCCCCTGATTTAATGGTGCCTATAAAAGAGAATGGTGGCGCCGTACTGGAAGTAAATGCTGCTCCGGGTTTTAGAATGCATATTGAACCGGCAGAAGGATTGGCCCGCAATGTAGCCGAGCCTGTAGTTGACATGCTGTTTCCAAACAGGAGTAACGGACGCATCCCTATAATAGCCGTTACCGGTACAAATGGCAAAACAACTACCACACGTTTAACAGCGCACATTTGTAAATCTGCAGGCTATAAAGTTGGCTTTACTACCAGCGATGGAGTGTATATCCAAAATACGCTCATGATGAAAGGAGACTGCACCGGGCCTGTCAGCAGCAGTTTTGTTTTAAAAGATCCTACTGTTGACTTTGCTGTACTGGAGTGTGCCCGTGGTGGAATTCTAAAAAATGGCTTAGCATTTCAGCATTGTGATATTGCCATTGTAACAAATGTAAGCGCCGACCATATTGGCCTGGGCGGCATTGAGAATATTGAACAAATGGCCAGGGTAAAATCAGTGTTGCCCGAAACAGTTTTTCCTCATGGCTTTGCTATTTTAAATGCTGATGACGACCTGGTATACGCCATGCGTAAAGGGCTGGATTGCAACGTTGCTTTATTCAGCATGGACGAAAACAATCCTAGAATAATTGCTCATTGTAAAAAGGGCGGAATAGCCGCCGTATTTGAAAATGATTACGTAACTATTTTAAAAGGAACCTGGAAAATAAGGGTTGATAAAGTAAGCGATATACCCATAACCTTTGGCGGCAAGGCCCTACACAATATTATGAATACCCTGCCGGCAGTTTTGGCTACTTACCTGTTTAAAAATATAAAGATTGAAGACATCAAAGTGGCGCTGCAAACGTTTATCCCCTCTCCTGTTTTAACACCGGGCCGGCTAAACCTCTTTAAGTTTAAAGATTTTCAGATGCTGGTTGATTTTGCCCACAACCCGGCAGGTTTACAATTGTTGTGCGATTTTGTATCTAAGCTGGATGGCAGCCCCAAGGTGGGTATTATTTCAGGTACAGGCGATCGCCGGGATGAAGACATTAAAGAACTTGGACGCATCGCTGCACGTTACTTCGACGAAATTATTATACGAGAGGATACTGATTTGAGGGGTCGCACTTCACAAAACATGCATGAGTTAATCTTAGGCGGCATTAATGAGGCACGCACCAGGGATATACCTATTACCACCATATTAAAGGAAAGCGACGCCATACAATATGCACATGATAACGCTAAACCGGGCTCGCTAATAACCATCATGTGCGATAATGTGGCCAATTCATTAGAGCTGGTAAAAAGCCTGAAAGCAAAAGATGATAAGGGGTAAACCATAAGGTCATTTACATAACCTTGTTATTCCATCCCGTATTCTTGAACTCGTTTCAGGCTCTTCCGGAGCCCAATAAATGAGGGTAAAATCTTTTTTAAGAGAAAGATAAAAAAATGTTGGACCCAATATGCTCAGGCCTTATTTTTGCACTCCATTAAACGGATTGCCTGATAGTATAATGGTAGTACGACAGTTTTTGGTACTGTTTGTCTTGGTTCGAATCCAGGTCGGGCAACTTTAAAAAGGACTTGATTTTCAGGTCCTTTTTAAATTTTAGGAAAGGCCTCCCGAACAATACAATTGAAAGATTACAAGGGAAGTACTACGTTAAAAACAGCACCTTCATTTTGTTTTCCTTCTGCATAAATTAACCCTTTGTGGTTTTCTACAATCCTTTTACACAGGGCTAACCCTATACCCGTGCCTTCGTATTCTGACTTACCATGAAGTCTTTGAAAAATGGAGAAGATCTGTTCTGCATACTTTGAATCGAAACCTATGCCTGTGTCGCTAAACACTATTTTATAATACCATTGAGCTTTATTCTCAACCACCTCTTTTACATTTTCTCCTTTTACTTTTTCATAACAAATCTCTATTACCTGCCTGCGGCCGGTTTTTGAAAACTTTAATGCATTACTTATTAAATTATGAAAGAGCTGGGTCATTTGCATAGGTATGGCTTTAATTACGGGCAACGGACCAATCTTAATATGGGCATCTTTATTCTGGATTTCTACATCAAAATCAGTAAGTGCTGCTGCTAGTATTTCATTCAAATCAGTTTCAATAAATCCTTCGGATAATTTTGTAGTGCTGGAAAAAACGAGGAGGTCATTTATAAGCAAAGACATTCTTTGAGCAGATGAATTTATTTTGTCCAGGTACTCCATGGAGCCTGGTGGCATTTCTTTGTATTTGTCAGTCATCCGGTTTGAAAACGTAATTATTTTACGCAGCGGTTCCTGCAAATCATGACTGGCTACGTAAGCAAATTGTTTTAATTCCTGGTTGGTATGTTCCAGTTGAAAGTTTAATTCTCTTAAATCTGTGGTACGTTCGGCAACCATTGCTTCAAGCTGATCTAAAAAAGTTTTTTGTTCATGTATGTCTGTACTCGTACCAATCCACTGTTCAATGTTTCCATCCTTATCTTTCTGGGGCACAGCCCTGCTTAATTGCCACCTATAGTTTCCCTCCTTATTTTTAAACCTGTGTTGAAATATAAAATCAGTTCCTGTGACAACAGCATGCATCCATTTTTCTATATTTTCTTCCCGCTCATCCGGATGAACAATTTTGACCCAGCCATTTTTTTGTATTTCGTCATAATGTAAACCCGTATAATTGTACACTGCTTCGTTGTAATAATTGATATTTCCTTTTGCATCACTCGTCCATACAAATTGGGGCATTGCATCTGCCATTAGCCTAAATCTTGCTTCACTAATTTCAATATTGCGGCGAAACATAACCTGCTCTGTAACATCAACAGCCAGATGCAGAATGCTTACAACTTTACTGTTTTCAAACAACGGTATGTAAGAAATATTATAATAACGCTCAACCAACTTCCCCCCGGATATAATGCTTATGGGCATTTCGTTGCCTTTAAATGTTTCGCCCGTGGCGTATACATTTTTCAAAACGTTTAAAATAGGCTGATTTTCCAGCTCGGGCATTATGAGCGATAATGGTTTACCAATAATATCTTCCTGCTTTTCTATTAGAAGCAGCATTGGAGCATTTATGGTTTCAAGTATAAAATCGGGTCCTACAGTTAATCCCATGGCAACAGAAGCCTCCTGTACCATATTGCGAAATCTGCTCTCACTATCCTCCAATTTATTATGCGCCATCACTTTGTCCGTAATATCAATACCCGTTGCTAAAATGCCATATACTTGCCCATCGTTATTTTTTAACGGATTGTACCATAAATCGTAGTAATAAGTACCTAAAACACCATTTCTTACCACCTTCGATTCTATACTTCGTACCATATATGGATTGCCGGAAGTATAGACATTATCCAGCAATTTTAAAAATGGCTGCCCCTCAAGTTCAGGTAAAGCCTCTATTAAAAGTTTACCCACCACCGTTACATCTCTCCCCCATGTATCAAGTAAAGCTTCATTTACAACTTCTATTTTCATTTGTCGGCCTACAAAAAGACCCATAGATATGGGTGCTTCCTCAATTAATGCCCGGAAACGCCTTTCGCTATCTTCTATTTTTCTCCTGGCTGTAACTTCTTCAGTTACTTCATGGGCAAAAACCAATATACCATCTGTTTGCCCTGACTTGTCAATGATTGGTTGATAAATAAAATTTAAGTAACAGTTTTCAGGTCCACTTCCCTTATCAAGAATTATTGGCATTTCATTTCCTATAAACGCTTCCTGCCTGGTGAAAACATTATCCAGGATTTCAAAAAATCCTTGTCCTTCTACTTCAGGTATAGCGCTTCGCACATCCATCCCAATAACATCTCTGTTACCAATTAACTTTTTATATCCTGAATTGATCAATTCAAAAACATGAGCCGGCCCCCTAAGTATGCAAAACATGGCAGGAGCCTGCATAAAAAAATTGTGTAACACCTGCCATTCATTCTCCGCTTTTTCATGAATGGTAGCCTCCGCTATTTTCTTTTCCGTTATGTCTGTAATTGACCCGGTAAAACCTATAAATTCTCCGTTAAGCGAGGAGCATGGCCAGCCTGTTTCGTAGCACCACCGGGTATACCCATTTTTATGCACCACCCGGTATTCCATATCATATTTAAAGCGGCCCTCAAAGCTTTTCCTGAATAAGGCTTTTACCCTTTCTTTATCATCAATATGAATTGAATTTATCCAGGGATCGTTTTCAATTTCCTCACTCGTCAAACCTGTCCAGTCAAAACCTGTTTTATTTAAATACACCAGTTTGCCGTTCGTGTTCGTCATCCACATAGCAACCGGCGAAATAGCCATCATATTTTTAAAGAAGCTGTCCTGTTTTTGAAGTTCTTCTGCCTGTAAACGAATACTCCTGTCCATTTCTTCATTCTTTTGAAGCAATTCCTTCAACATAACTTCATTTTCATCGGCAGGTCTTGAAGGTGAAGTGTGAGTAGTTTCTCCATTTGATAGCTTAACCTGCTGCTCCACCCTGTTTAAAAGATTAACCAATCCCTCGGCAATGGCTTCCATTTTATCAAGCCCATTGCGGGCTTCTGTTACCTTCCCCTGCTTATATAAGGTAACAAGATCCCTTGCCGTTTCATGAATATCGGCATGCACTCTTTCAAGTTGTAAAATTTCCGGAATATGTATATAATTTTTTAAAGCAACATTATAAATCCAAATCCCAACAGGGCAATCATATTGCGAGAGAACAGCCCCTTCATCGGCAACAACTTCGCCAAATAATATAGAGCGTAAACGGCTTTTAAACAGTAAATGCTTGGCCTTCGCCTGTTCAAAATCTAATTCCGGAGCGTTCATCAGTAAATCACTATGAAAATAAATGTAAAAATTAATGTACGGATTAACCGTTTTGTTCGTTTTGTGTTTTACTAATACCTTGCCACCTCTATGTTAAAAGTTCAAACTGTATTAATTGTTGATGATGATGACGACGACAGGGAAATGTTTTGCGAAGCAGTGAACGAGGTTAACGAGGCCATTACCTGTATACATGCTACGGATGGATTGGCTGCAATTGACATACTCACCCATAAAAACAAACAAGTACCCGACTTAATTTTTCTTGATTTAAATATGCCCGGTTTAAACGGTAAGCAATGTTTAGCAGAGATAAAAAAGCTTGATAAGGTTAAAGATGTACCTGTTATTATTTACTCTACATCAAATCACCTTCAGGATAAAGAGGATACAAAAAGGATGGGAGCCGCAAATTTTTTACACAAGCCCACAAGATTTGATGCCCTTTGCAACGAACTTCATGGGATATTTTCTGCCTGTTATGGATAATGAATGGAGGTTTTGCTTTTTTACGATTTAAGTAAGGTTAGCAGCTCTGTGTAATAAATGGTTTTATTGAGATTGATTAAGGCGGGTACAAGGCAAGAAAGCAAGGATATGTGGCACAATTGCGAACCGAAACTGAGTGTTCCATTTGATTCTCTAACCCCTTCAATTTCAACCCCATCCTTTCTGACGGGAAAGGATGAATTAAGGTGAGCTAGATATCGATGTCTTACAATTTCAGCCATGGTGCCCTTTAATCTTAATTCACCTCCTTCAAATTTGAATAATCCAAATGGGTGCATACCAAAATCCTCCTTCTTAAGACGCAACAAAAGCAGTATGCACAAACCATTACAAAATAAATCAGTTGAAGATGGTGCATTCCAAATTGTCGTATCCCACGAGGCGTTCCTATGGAACGCTTAAACTACTTCCCCGATACATTCTACCCACGAAACGTTCCTTCGGAACGAATGATGGCGTAGAAAATAGATGTGTATGCTTTTTTTCGTTCCGTAGGAAACGTTTGGTACTGGGTGCAACACTTTGGAATGCACCTATCCAAACTCTCGATCGTTAAAAACATATCCAATTTCATCTTGAACTTATCATCCAACATTTCAGTCCTGCGAAGAATATCATAAACTATTTGCTTTAAAGTGGCTTCTGGTGCGGAGATACCCTTTACATCAAAATTATAGTTGCATCAAAGTATAGATGTACATTTTCGACTTGCATCGCACCTTTTGCATTAAATTGGTTTTATCAATTTATATAACCAGGTTTTACGTAAACTTTCTTCAATCATTTAAAAATGCACCCACAAAAACAGTTTCGTTGGTTGATGCTTGGCATTTCTATTATTTTGATAGTGCAACCATCTTTATTTGCACAACAAATTGATGAGACCTACAATCAAAAAATAAAGGAATATACTACTGATAAAAAGTTTCTGCCTGCGTCCGTTTTAAATCTTGTACAAGACCCAAAGATTCCTTCGCCATTAAAATTTTTTGGAGAAATTATTGGTGCTCCCGGCATCATGCATCACACAACCGAAATCTATAAATACTACCAGGAGCTTGCGCATACTTCACCTAACCTGCAAATGCAACAGGTAAGTACTACAGAAGAAGGAAGACCCATAAACCTGGTAATAATAGGCAGTGAAGATGCTTTGAAGGAGATAGATAAAAACAAACAAAATTTGAGCTTGTTGGCTGATCCACGCAAAACAGGCATGTTAGATGTGGAACAAATAATCAATGCTACCAAACCAGTATTTTACCTGAATGCAGGATTACATTCAACCGAAATGGGCTCACCCGAAATGCTGATGGAATTAGCATATAGGCTGGTAAGCGGTATGAGTGCAGACATACGCAACATAAGAGACAAGATTATTGTAATTATTAACCCGGTAGCCGAACCAGACGGACGCGATAAGCAGGTTGACTGGTATTATCGTTATTCAAAAGCACGGAATGATTTTGATGACGGCTACAGGTATTCTCCACCCTATTGGGGAAAATATGTTTTTCACGATAACAATCGTGATGGCATCCAGGTGTCGCAGGCCATTACTAAAGCCATCTTTAACAGCTATTACGAATGGCACCCTACCGTTATGCTCGATTTGCATGAAAGTGTTCCCCTTATTTATATGTCAACCGGAACGGGTCCGTACAACGAAACTATCGACCCTATAACTGTAGGCGAATGGCAGGTAATGGCCAATAACGATATTACCTCATTGGCAGCCCAGGGTTTGCCAGGCGCTTTTACATGGGCTTTCTATGATGGCTGGTATCCAGGGTATGGCATATGGGTTGCCAATAACCACAACTCTATCGGCCGATTTTACGAAACATTCGGCAATGCCGGTGGCAATACCTACCTGCGCGACCTTTCCAATTTTAAATATGCAGGTGATGCCGTAACGAGCCGCGAATGGTACCGGCCTGACCCTGCTACACAACTGGTAAACTGGTCTTCGAGAAACAACATCAATTACATGGAAGCAGGCGTACTTGCCTCACTAACCTATACGGCAAACAATGCCAAGCTGTTGCTGCAAAACTTTTATCAAAAAGGAATAAACAACATACGAAAAGGCAAAGAAGAAAAGCCCAGGGCATTTGTAATACCAGACAACCAACGCGACCCAGTTATGGCTGCCTACCTGGTAAACCAATTGCGTAAACAGGGTATAGAAATACATAGGGTGGATACCGGTAAAGCAAAGAACGATTATGTTATCCTGCTCGATCAGCCTTATAGAAATTTGGCGGTTACCCTGTTGTCTAAACAAAATTTTTCAAAGGATGCCAAGTTTCCTCCATACGATGATATTGCATGGACCATGGGATATTTATACGGCGTAGATGTAAAGGCAGAAGATAGCATTCATTATGAAAAGAGCAACTTAAAAATGTTGAATGAAGATGCCGTGTATAAGGGTAAGGTTACAGGTAATGGCAGCAACTATGCCCTTAATTATAAAGCACAATTAAATTTGCTTCCTGCATTATACTGGCTAAAAACACAAAATAAAAATACAACAGCAAGTATACTGGAAGATAAGAGTGTGTTGAAGGATTTAAAAGATACACTTGCCGCTGGCTCGGTAATATTTAAGGGCTTGGTCGCAGGCGATGCTGAAAAACTGGCTTCACAATTTGGATTGGACCTCCAGGCAACTGCAGGCAATGCAACCCTGCCACAACACAATATAAACTTACCCCGTGTTGCCATTTATCACACCTGGTACAGTACACAGGATGCCGGCTGGGCCAGGTATACTTTTGAACAACAAGGCATACCCTATACCTCCATACAAAAAGATGACCTTAAACAGGGCGGACTGGGTAAACGTTTCGATGTTATTCTAATACCAAATACCAGTGGTAATGCCGGAGATTTTATAAACGAGATTGACAAAAAGTTTGGGCCTATGCCTTATACCAAAACCGAAGCATATCCTTCTCATGGCTACCCCGATGCAACAAATGATATGACCGGAGGGCCGGGGTTCCAGGGCATGGAAAACCTGAAACAATTTGTAGAGGGCGGTGGTGTAATCATCAGCCTCGACAATGCCTCTGCAATATTAGCTGAAGCAGGAATTACCAACGATTTAGATTCTTACGAAGCACCGGGTCTATTCCATCCCGGTTCGGTGGTACAGGTAAAATCACGTCAGGTAAACAGCCCTGTTTTATATGGGTATCCCGAAGTTTTTTCGGTATTTAAAGGCAACAGTCCTTTGCTACAGGTAAAAAAATACAATCGCGATGAAATGTTATTACAGTACGGAAGCAAAGGATTGAAAGACGAGGAGAAATACACAGGGCGTATATTAGGAATGCCCTTTGTTGACACAGCCAAAACTATTAAAGATGAACCAAAGAAAGAAGCGCCGTATGTGTTGTCGGGCATGGTTCGTAACGAGCAAACCATTATAGGGCATGGCTCTATATTTAATGTACCGGTAGGCAAGGGAAGATTGATTGCCTTTACCTTCGACCCCCTGCATCGTTACCTTAACCTGCACGATACACCCCTGGTTTGGAATACACTGATCAACTGGAATCATCTGGATAAGAAATAATAATTCGACTATGATGGAAAGCCGTAACGAGCAAGTTATTATGCTCCTCTAAGTACATCTGATATGAGTAGGCATAGGAGAAATTAACTGGCCCTCTTAAGTTCATTTTTGCAAACACTCAATGTGCATTCCATGGATTTTTCACTACCAAAAACTATTGAAATATTAGAACGAACTCCGCAGGTTTTAATAGAACTGACCAAGGACTTGTCTCCTGTATGGACCCATAAAAATGAAGGGGGTGACACGTGGAGCGTGTATGATGTAATAGGTCATTTAATACATGGCGAAAAAACAGACTGGACTATTAGAACAGACATTATTTTACATCATGCAGATAAAAACTTTACCCCATTCGATAGGTTTGCTCAATTTGAAAATAGTAAAAACAAAACATTAAGCCAGCTATTAGATGAGTTCAAAACAGCCAGGGAGCGCAACCTTGAAAAATTAAAAAGTTTTCAGATAACGCAAGACGATCTATTTAAAACCGGCATTCACCCAACATTTGGAAAAATCACATTACAGCAAATGCTGGCTGCCTGGGTAGTGCACGACCTCGATCACATTTCGCAAATTTGCCGGGTAATGGCCAAACTTTTTAAAGAGCAAACGGGGCCATGGATTGAGTTTTTAAAAATACTGAGACAATAAAGTATCTGGCCCCCGTCTTACAAACAGGTTTCAACAAATTGGGTTATGAGTGCCAGGCAGGAAAGCACACAAATAAAAAGATTACATATTGTTATTGCTGAAAGTGAAGCGGGAATAAACCAGTGGAAAAATAATAAATACAAAAAATTGTAACCTTGGAAGACCCTGGATAAGATAGATAGCGACTACTATGCCACAGTAATTTTTAAAGAACTTAGTGCATTAAAATAGCAACATGTACATTCCTAAAATAAATCTGCTTACGGACAAAGACGAGATCATTTCGTTTATGAAACAATTCAGTTTCGCTACGATTATAACAGCTAAGGATGGTTTACCGGTTGCTACCCATCTACCTTTCCTGGTAACTACAAAAGAAGATAAAATAATACTCACATCTCATTTTGCCAGGGCAAACGAGCATTGGCAACACATAGAAGAAACTTCGGTTTTGGTAATTTTTAGTGAGCCGCATGCTTATATTTCACCAACGCATTACGACAAAGAACTGAACGTGCCTACCTGGAACTACATATCTGTACATGCTTACGGAACAGGAACAATTATTACCGACCAACAGGCAACATTTGAAGTACTGGAAGCAACGATTGACACTTACGAAACAACATATCGTGAACAATGGAATGCGTTACCCGGGGATTACAAATTAAAAATGAGCAAAGGCATAGTTGCCTTTGAAGTAATGGTTACTGACTTACAGGCAAAGCAAAAGTTAAGTCAAAACAGATCGGGTACAGAGAGAAAGAAAATTATACAAACGCTATCGAAAAGTAGCGACACCAACGAACAACTCGTAGCCACTTATATGCAGCGAAACGAGACGGAATAAGTTGAATAAAGTTTATAGGATTATTTAAACGAAGGGTCCGTTTAAATAATGGCGAAACATACTTTAAACTAAAGTTTTATGGCATTCGATATAGTACTGGCCGATAAAATTAGAGCCTACCTGTCAGCATACAAGAATCTTATAATTGAAGAAAAACAAATGTTTCGCGGACTAACATTTATGGTGAATGAAAAAATGTGTATTAGTGTAAGTGGCGAAAGATTGATGTGCCGTTTTGATCCCACGTTGCACGAAGCAATAGCAGAGAAAAATGGCTTTTGTCCCATGATAATGAAGGGTAAGGAGTTAAAGGGTTATTGCTATGTTGAGCCCGTAGGATTTGATACTAAGAAAGATTTTAGCTGGTGGATAAACCTGTGTCTGAGTTTTAATGAAAAAGCAAAATCGTCGAAGAAAAAACGATGAACCTTGCATGCTACCTTTAAAAATTAGCCAGGCAATAAGAGCATCCCAATTTAACTGGAAAAGGATACTGGTTGCTAAGAAGCAAGCTTAGACAGTGTGTTTATGTTGATCATATTAATACTGCTTCATTTTTGTAATTTGGTTCAGTTAGCTATTCGCTAATATCATAATATACTACCATAAAAAAACAACCGGCTCAGGTGTCTTGATATTTAAAGCATCATCCTATTTTACTACTCATTTTTTTATTATACTTTGTCGGTTAGCAAAAACTAATAACACAAGTTTATTCAACTTAAAAATTGCCATAATGAGAATTTCCAAAACAAATCAAGGCTTAAAAGTAAATGCTATTGCAGGCACTTATGTAGTAACCCTTGGTTTCGATTTAGCACCAACAAAATGCAAAGGATTGTTAGGCTTTTCCATTCTGCGTACTGATGAAAATGGAGAAGCAAAATTTTTGGAAGGAATGAAATGTTTTGCAGAAACAGATCCCGGGTTTCCTGCCGGGGCTCAATACCCAACCAACAAACAACCCATCCAGATTTTTCAATGGGCAGATTATTCGGCTGAGCCGGGCAAAACCTATACCTATACAGTAAGCGCATTAAAAGGAACCCCTAAAACACTAAAACCTTTTGCTGCATGTTCGGTAACAGTTATAACTGAAAGCCCCGAAGGAGGTGACCAGGATGTTTATTTTAATCGCGGTACCGCAGCATCGCAGGAGTATGAGAGAAGATTTGGAGATGTGGCACCTGATAAAGTAAAAGATAATAAAGCGTTTGAATGGCTTTCGAGAGGTTTGTATGAGGCGATGACAGCCTTTATTACCTCGTGTAAGCCGGGCAAACATTCATTGCGAATAGCTGCCTATGAATTTAATTACGAACCATTGTTACAGGTAATCAGTAATACTATAAAAACCGGCGTGGACATTAAAATAATTTATGACGCAAAGGGAGCAGTTCCTGGTGTAAATAATACTGCACTGGTTACCAAATTTGGACTAACGTCAAACAGCACCAAAAGAACATCATTTCCATCTGCTATTTCTCATAATAAATTTATGGTGAAGCTCGACAAAAACAAGCCCATTGCTGTTTGGACAGGCGGAACCAATTTTTCGGATGGAGGGATTTTTGGACATTCCAATGTGGCACATGTGGTAGAACAACCAGTTACAGCAGCATTGTATTTACAATATTGGGAACAACTTAAAAAAGATCCTGATAACAAAACGTTTCCACCAATAGTGGAAGGCATCACCTCAATCCCGCCACTCAATCTACCCAAAGGCACTTCAGTATTATTTAGTCCGCGAACAAACCTTGACGCCTTAAAATATTATGGCGATATGGCTATGAGTGCAAAAGATGCCTTATTTATGACCTTCGCATTTGGGATGAATACGACCTTCAAAGATGTTTATAGAAATTCTACAGCCCCTTTCAGGCTGGCTCTTTTAGAGAAAAAAACAAGGCCCTATCAAAAAACCCAGGCAGCAGCAAAACTGGCTGATGAAAAGGAAATACAAGAGCTGCGGAATAAACCAGAGAATATTTTTTCTATCGGCGATTTTATAAGGACCAATGAATTTGATGGCTGGGTAAAAGAAAGACTGACCGGTTTAAACAGCAATGTAAACTACATTCATAATAAGTTTATGCTGATAGACCCGCTAGGCAATGATCCTATTATAATTGGAGGCTCCGCAAATTTCAGTGATGCTTCCACCAATAAAAATGATGAGAACATGATATTGGTGAGAGGCAATAAACGGGTGGCAGATATTTACTTTGGTGAATTTGTAAGATTGTTCTCCCACTTTTCATTCAGGGAGTCGCTCAAGTTTCGCAAACCGGATAACCCTCCCAAGCCTTTACGCCTGGATGATTGGTGGCAAACAAGTTTTGGCGATACGCCTAATTCAGCTAAAAGAAAATACTTTGCCCAGGTAAGCAAGTAGATGAAGCTGTTTATAATTACAACCAACAATAACCTGTGACCCTTCAGTTTTTAAATTAACATTAAAAACAAAGAAGATTTATAAAAAACAAACACCTTAAGTTGACTCGGGTTTTGCGGAGTGTTTTACCAATATGCGGTAACAGGGGTACGATATTATAATTAACCCCACAACTATAAGCAAACTTTCACGGTCGCTGAAAGCAAACCCGATAAATAATGCAATGGTAATAAGCAAAGCCAGCCATGTTGAAAAGGGATATCCCCAGGCCTTATAAGGCCGAGGTAATGCCGGCTCTTTCTTTCTTAACCATATCAGCGAAGCGAAACTAAAACCGGTAACAATAGTCATCATCATTGCTGCCAACGCAAACAATTGCTCAAACGAACTGAATAAAATAAGTACAAAGGCAATTGCATAACAAACCATCAATGCGAAATATGGTGTACCACCTTTATTTACCAGCGCTCCTTTGCTTATAAAAAATTTATCCCTGCTAAGACCAAATAATATCCGTGATGGAATAAGCATGTAAGCATTTAAAATGCTGAAGAGTGAGAACAAGGCAATTACAATTACGAGTGTAGAACTACGAGGACCGAATGCAATTCTTGCTGCTTCTGACGCTGCCAGCGGAGACTGAGCCACCGTAGCAACAGGTAATACATACAGAATAGCAGCGTTTATAAGTACGTACATAACTGTAACGGTTATGGCACCAATAAGGTACGACCGTGGGATATTTCTGCTTGGGTTGTCATCTTCTTCAGCAAAAAAAGAAGCCGACATCCACCCATCGTACGAACCCATAATAAGTTGCAGCGATTTAAATATTGCAAGTAGAATTCCTCCCTTCATTAATGGTTGTATTGCAGTTGGTAAAACTGTAGAACGGTCACTTAAAAAACACCCGATCACTAAAACCAAAAACAGGAGTACTTTAAGCGAACTGGTTATTTGCTGAGCAACACTACCACTTTTTATGCCCGGCAAATTAATGAGGGTAAACACAGTTAAAAAACATAATGCAACCAGGTGATGATATGCGTTTAACGTGGGAAACAATAAGGCACTGTAATCGCTTAAAACTATGCAGAAGTATGCGGGTGCTATGGCATTGCAAATAAAATCGAACCAGCCATTTAAGAAACCAGGGTAGCCGCCAAAAGCCCGTTTAATATAATTGTAGGCTCCGCCAGCCTTGGGCAACATGGTAGTTAACTCTGCATACGAGCTGGCTGCCAGTAATATGTACAAACCAATCAACAACCAGCAAAGCAGTATTAATGGCGCACTTGGCAGCATTGCCGCAATAGTAGAAGGCGTTCTCAATATGCCTACGCCAATAGTTCCACCAACTATAACGGCTATGCCAAAGGCAACACCTAAAACTCTTTTTAGTTTGTGTGTAGAAGTTTTATGAGCCATGATTTACTTTGGAACAGGGAATGAGATAAACCAACAATGATTGCAACTTTAAACAATTTACATAAAAGTTGCTGGCCAATGTTTATGAGGGTGTATTTCAAATTCTTGCATCGTGATTGCGAATGATTAATTTTTGGGTTTCAAAAAAGTTCTTTGAAGATGATATTTTTTTAATCACAGAGAACAACCAGAGGAAATACCCACAGAAAAACACAAAGTTTTCTCTGAGTCCTCTGTGAAAAACTCTTGAATTTCTCTGTGGTAGATAATACTTGTCATTGGCAGCCTTGCGTAGCTTGGCGAAGCAATCCCCAACCATTTGTAAAACTGATTGTGCATAGCGATTGCTTCGTACCTGCTAATGAAAAGAATTTGAAATGCGACAGACCACATAAAAAATAATCGACAATTTTAAATGCACTCGATTTTTTTTGTTTACGCATAAAAATCGGGTTTTTACTGTCCTGTCCAAAGGGCACCTTAAAATAAAAATAGATATAGTTCTTAGAACTGCTCTATTTGATCCCTTTTTCAAAGGCAAGAGCTCTAAGGCCCCTTGTATCTACAGACGATGTCATCCCGTTTCCTGGACTGACTCTCTGGAATGTACCCCAATAAATCCATCGCTTTATCTGGCAAGGGAACATCCTGGCAGAAAAAGGTAATCTAATTTCTATCATGTAATGACTGATACTTAATACCGTACTATCTTCTTATATATTCAAAGCTTGCAATTCCGGGATTTTTTACAGTAAGCGTTGTATTTTATAAAAGCTTTTTATACTTTGATACACTAGTTTTTTACACATAAGCATACTGCCTGCATTTATAAAAATTAAAAAATATAGTAAATGAAAACTTCTACTATTTCATCAGCAATTACAAGGTTTCAAAAAGCACAAACCATAGCTACCATACTATTTATTGAAGTGCTATCATTGTTAAGTTGTTCGGTTTCTGCCCAGGTAATACGATCAGCCAGTGGCGCTAATGCCGCCGCTATACAAACTACTGTTGATTTGTTTCGCACCGACCTTGGTGCACTTAATACAAATGTTGCAGGCTCATTTGGTACAGGGCGCCGCGAAATTAACTGGGATGGTGTGCCAGATGGCTCAGCCACTCCAAATAATCTTGCTGCGAATTTCTTTAATGTAAACTCACCAAGGGGAGTGGTATTTAGTACACCCGGTACTGCTCTTCAGGTTAGTGCCAATTCCAGTAATCCTACATCCACGCCTGTTGAATTCAGTAACATAAACTCAACTTATTCAAATCTTTTTACAACATTTTCTGCGCAACGTTTATTTACTTCTGTAAGCAGTAACATTACAGATGTTAACTTCTTTTTTCCAGGTTCAACAACGCCTGCACAGGTGCGGGGCTTTGGTGCAGTTTTTACCGATGTAGATTTAGCAAATGCTACCAGCATCCAATATTTCGACATAGATAATGTTTCGCTGGGAACTTACTATGCTCCTACTGCTGCCGGAAACCAAACACTTTCTTTTATTGGAGTAAGTTTTACAACACCAGTTATTGGACGCGTACGTTTAACAAGTGGTAATGCAGCCTTAGGTTCTGGTGTAAATGAATCGGCAACAACTGACCTTGTTGTGATGGACGATTTTATATATGGAGAGCCGTCATCAGGACTGGTTACATTAAGAAGCATGGCTGGTGTAAATGCAGCAGCCATCCAGGCAACAGTTGATGCATTCCGCACCGACCTTGGTACATTGAATGCGAATACAGCCGGTTCTGTTGGTACCGGTCGTCGCGAAATAAATTGGGATGGTGTGCCAGATGCTTTTGCTGCGCCTAATAGTCTTCCGCCTGATTTTTTCAATAACAACTCACCGCGTGGTGTTATTCTCGCCACTGCCGGAACAGGCTTACAGGTAAGTGCCGATGCATCCAATCCTACGTCTACCCCGGTCGAATTCAATAATCTTAATATAGCTTATTCAACATTGTTTGCGCCGTTTTCTGCACAGCGATTATTTACATCGCTCAATAGTACAATAACCGATGTTATTTTCCATGTTCCCGGTTCCTCAACATCTACTGCACTTACACGAGGGTTTGGCTCTGTGTTTACCGATGTGGACTTAAAAGGTGTTACCAGCATTCAATATTTCGATCAAAACAATGCTTCACTTGGTACTTACCTGGTACCGGCGATGGCAAGCAGTAATGAAACATTTTCTTTTCTTGGAATAAGTTATACTAACCCCACCATATTGCGGTTGCGAATTACATCGGGCAATACTCCAATGGGTGTAAGTGAAACGCCGAGTGCAGACCTTGTTGCAATGGATGATTTTATTTATGGTGAACCTGTTGCGTTATCTACCTTACCAGTACACTTTACTACTATAAAAGCATCCCAGAAAAACAATGGCATACATGTGCAATGGAATGTAGCCACCGAAACCAACACCAGGGAATATTACGTAGAAAAATCTATTGATGGAAGGGTCTTTAGTAAATCAGCAACCATACCTGCAACAAACAATAACAATACTTCCGTAAGCTATAGCTGGTTTGATGCACAACCAAACAACGGAGTAAATTATTATCGCGTAAAAGTAATTTCTGGGGGTGGCGAAAGTAAGTATAGCGAGATAGTGCTGGTCAATACAGGTAAGACTAATAAAGGCATTTCAATATATCCCAATCCCTTTAACGGCAGTACTTTCAACCTGCAGCTAAATAATAAACCAACAGGTGCATATACCGTAAAATTATTTAACAGTACAGGTCAAATATTTTATAATAAAACTTTACATCACGATGGTGGGAGCGCCACAGAAACTATTCGGTTATCATCCCCATTACCCAAAGGAACTTACCAGGTGAATATTAAAAGCACAAATGAAATAAATGAAGTTATTAAGCTGATAAAAAACTGATAGAAAATTATTGCATTCATAAAATAAAACCCGCTTTGTTTAAGCCGGGTTTTATTTTGGGTTATGATGAATGAAGATTTTTTTGACCGGTTGTTCGAGGTATTCCGAAGGGCTATTTGAACCAAAAAAATGTACTGCTTATAACTTTTTTGTTTGTTACCTTTTTAAGGCAGCAGGTCTAATAACGATTAAAGAGATCGGGACATGTATCCTGCGTTAGTAGTCATTCCCTTTTCCGGGACAGGCAGTTCGGAAGACACTCGCCCAACTCCAACAAAACTCACGTTCAATTGAGGCGTGTTACCATTTCTCTTTTGTTGCTAAAGATTTGGGCTCCGTTGTAATTTACCTCCCAGGTAATGGGCAGTATTTTTCTCAGCATGTGACTTACACTACAATATCTTTCCTGCGAACCAGTTACCGCGTTTAAAGCAGCTTCTTTGTTTTCATCAATGCCCTTAAAATTGTATTGCACATGCATGGCTGTATATTCAATCGGGTGCTTCTGACTTGTTTCTCCCGTCACTTTCATACTAAAGTCACTCACCTCTCTTTGTGCTTTACGAAGAATGGCTACAACATCCATTCCTGTGCAGCCGGAAAGTGCTGATAACAAAAAAGGTTTTGGTGTTGGACCCTGGTCTTCGCCCCCAACTTTTTCAGGAGCGTCCATTACAACAGTATGACCGTCTACTAATGCGTTGAATTGCATTTTCCCCATCCACTGAGTTTCAATTTCGTGATTCATGATTTTTGCTTTTTATCATTGTTGAAATATTGAAAGGCACATACAAAGGACAAAAACTAATAAAGCTTGTTACTATAAAAATGAGTGCAATCGCTCCAAGAATAATGGCTGTTGTGCCGCTGATAATGTTTATATTATAGAGAATTGCGATTACAACTGCAGCCAGTACCCTAATCATCCTGTCTTTCAAACCCATGTTCTTTTTCATTTCAATATTTTTTGTGATTGAATTATTGCAGTATAAAAATCCTACAATGGAATTACCTACGCAGTGACGATTGTCATTATCATACTTGATTGCCATCATAAATGTTTCCACTACTTAATTGGATTCGTACCTGCCAATGACTAGTATTATTTACCGCAGAGAAATATAAGAGTTTTTCGCCGAGGACGCAGAGATAACTTTGTGTTTCTCTGTGGGTATTTCCTCTGGTTGTTCTCTGTGGTTAAATAATGTCATCTCAGTCGTGCTGGGGTCTCCTACTTATAGCCTTGTTGGTGGCAGGGACCCCGGCAAATCAATGGATGCAACTTGTTAACTTTTGCCCTGCTGGGGTCTCCTACTTATAGCAATATGAGGAGAACCTGGCAGGACGATTTTTTTTGTATTATTTGATGATTACGTTTCTGGGCTGGTTTCGCTTGGCTATCACACAAAGGCTATGAAGGAGAACCCAGCAAGACAAAATGATTAATTATGTGATCAGTGCATTTCACAATCTCGTCATTATAAGTGGTTAATTTTTAATTCCCAAAAATGTTCTATGAAAATGACACTCTATAAATCCTTTAATTGGAGTAGGTAGATTGTTTTCTAAACTTCTTAAAATTCAAATTAAAGCTCAAGCCGCATGGCTTCGTTATTGCAACTGGACTCCACCCGCTTGTTTCCAAAACTGCTTCGCATGTTTTCGTTCCGACCTTCGGAACGCTTGGCACCCAACCGGCTGATGTCCCTTATGAAATAACTGGTGGAGAAAAGCGAGTACTAGGTTTTGGTATTTAATAAGTGGGGGCAAAAAATATTGAATTTGCCGGCTTCCATTAGCTATCGCATAAAGGCTATGAAGGAGAACCCAGGGAAGTGCATTTCATACTCTCGTCATTGCGAGGTACAGCCTGTCCCGAATTTCTATTCGGGAAAGCAATCCCCCTACACAATCAGGTTTACAAATGGTTGGGGATTGCTTCGCCAAGCTACGTAAGGCTGCCAATGACGAAGCGACAATGATATATACACCATCTTCAACATCTTCAATTTAAACAGATTGTGTATACTGCTTTTGTTGCGCTCAGAGCAGGAGGAATTTGAAATGCCCCCACGGAACAAACAGACGCTTAGAGATTGATAGTTGGAATGGTATTATAAAGTGGCAGAAATCTTTTTCATATGTGGCATATCCCAAACCAGGGTACTGGCACCCAGTATGGCAGCATCAGCTTCGTTCAACTCGCTGAAAATAATTTTTACTTTGTTTTTATACATGGGCAACACGTTCAGTTCCAGGTGCTGCCTGGCAGGAGCCAAAAACAAATCACCGGCTTTAATTACACCGCCAAACAAAATGATTGCTTCGGGAGAAGTGGCCATTACAAAGTTGGCCATTGCCTCACCCAAAAGCTGGCCCGTAAAACGAAACACTTCAATCGCCATTGCATCACCCAAAATGGCACATTCATAAATTCGTTTAGAATCTAATTTATTCCTGTCAAGGTTACGCATACTGCTTGGTGCATCGCTGCTTTCCATCATTTCAATGGCGGTTAATTTTACTCCGGTTGCTGATACATAAGATTCCAGTGAACCCCGCAAATCGGTCTTCCAATGCTTGCGACCATTTCTTATAATGATGGTATGCCCCAACTCACCGGCGTAACCATCCAACCCATATACCAACTGACCATTGCTCACTATGCCACTACCCATACCGGTGCCCAGCGTAAGCATCACAAAGTCTTTCAAGCCGCGGGCTGCACCATAAATCATTTCGCCCATTGCAGCAGCATTGGCATCGTTGGTAAGCAGGCAGGGCAAATCAAATTTTTCAGCAATAAGTTTTGCCAAATGCACGGTTCCTTTCCACCTAAGATTGGGTGCATATTCAATAATGCCTTTGTAAAAATTAGCATTGGGTGCGCCAACTCCTATACCTACAATGTTGCCATCGTTACGATAGGAATCAATAATGGGCGACAGGCTATCGTATAACTCTTCAATGAAAGGTTCAACAGTATCGTAACCATCAGTACGTATCTTTCCCTTTATCAAAATTTCTCCGCGATGGTTAACTATCCCATACTCTGAGTTGGTACCACCAATATCAATCCCTATAGCAAAATTTGGAGAAACCCTGGTCATGTTCAAGTGCTTGATTTGTGCAAATGTATTGCAGGAACCTTTTTGAAACCTAAGTATAAAAAATGGTTATGTCCTGCTCAATAGTACATATATCAAAATGGTAATAAAAACAAGGATAAGACTTACCACTTTGGTATACTTCCATGGCGTAATGTTTACTTCGCCTGTGTAGGTTGGCGTATAGTGATTGGTATTTTTATAAAATTTAGAAACCAACAGCATCACCAATATATTAAGTACAAATTCTATCCCCCATACATGTACAAAGTGAATGTTGACCTTTAAGATGAAAGAAGTAGTAATATAAAACAATAGGCCGGTAAATATTGCCACCTTAGCAGCCGTAGCCGATATGCTTTTTATAAAAAATCCTCCCAATAAAATGGATGCTATTGGTATAAAAAAGATACCATTTAATTGTTGCAATAATTGGTACAAACCCTCGGGTGCTCTGCCCACTAATGGGGCTCCAACAATAGCCAGGATGGCCATAATAATTGTTGTCCACTTTCCTACCTTAACCAGTTTCTTCTCTCCTGCCTGTTTGTTGATGTGCCTTTGGTAAACACCCAAACTAAACAAGGTTGCCGCACTATTTAACACAGCATTCAAAGTACTTAAAATGGTACCCATTACCATAGCCGCAAAAAAACCAACGAGGCTTACAGGAAGTACTTTTTTTACAAGTGTTGGGTAAATGGTATCCTGTGCACCATACAAGGAATCGCTGAAATAATAAAAACCAATAACACCCGGTAATACAATTATAATGGGCATCAGTATTTTAAACATCCCCATTAATAAAAAACCTTTTTGTGCTTCTTTAAGATTTGCTGCACCTAATGCTCTTTGAACAATTACCTGGTTCATACACCAGAAATAAACCTGGTTAACAACCAGGCCGGTGAACAAGGTGCCAAAAGGCAAAACAGAATCTTTACTGCCAATAGAATTAAATTTTTCAGGTGCATGATGGTATACTTTACTAAGCCCAGCGCTAATACTACTGTCACCAATATTCCAAAGAGCTATTAGTGGCACAAGCAAACCACCCAGAAAAAGTCCCACACCATAAATCGCATCAGAATAGGCAATGGCTTTTAAACCTCCGAATATGGCATAAACTGAACCAAGCACTCCAATTGCCAGAATGAGGTAAAAAATAGATAAGTCTTTAGAAATATGCAATTTGTCAGAAACATCAAACAACGTTTCCATATTGATAGCCCCGGTATACAACACTACTGGCAGCAGCGTTACAACAAATGAAATGATTAGCAGGACATTGACAATAGTATGCGTTGACTTATCAAATCGCAGTTCAAGATATTGGGGTATGGTAGTAAGTCCCATTTTAAGATAACGGGGAATAAAATACAAAGCTCCTGCAACCAGTGCAAGTGCCGAAGTAACCTCCCATGCCATCACAATAAAACCGTTTTTATACGAAGAGCCATTCATGCCCACAAGATGTTCGGTAGATATGTTGGTAAGCAACATTGATATGGCTACCAGGGGTGCCCCTAAAGATCTGCCTCCTAAAAAATAACCTGAAGCTGTCGTAAAAGCAGTTTTACGAAGCTTATACCAACTATACAATCCAACCAATAATGTAAAGCCAATAAAACTGAATAGGGAAATACTCATACAGGCAGTAGTTTAGGGTGTACCAATCATTTGGAATCAAATATAGGGTGTAAGTGTATTGTAGCAACAAGCAGGGCAAACTCATCTAAATTTTTTCACCTTTGATATTTAAAGAGGGATTGAATTACTGTCCTTATAGTTCCGACAGGGAGTATTGGTGGGTAGAAATGTTTCAAAAAAGCAAAACCCAATATTTTATATCAGAAGATAACCAAACTCCAGCCAAGCGTTCCTATCGGATCGCCTTGTGTTATTTAAGGTAATATTTACTACCCACGAGTTGTGCCGAAAGGCACAGCAAAAAGATAAAAATTAATTATGATGCGTTTGCCCTTTAGCATCAAGGCTAAGAACATATACGTACAGAAAATAAAAAACACCTGTGCTTGAAAGCAGTATGAAGAAACATCAAATAAACAAAGAAGGGAAAAAAAATTAGTTGATTACCGGAAGGTAAATAGTAAATGTTGCACCTTGGCCGGTGGCGCTTTGCGCTTTAATAAAACCGCTGTGATTTTCAACTACCCGCTTGGCAATAGCCAGCCCAACACCTGAGCCTTTGTATTGGTGATTACCATGAAGCCTTTCAAAAACCCTAAAAATTTTTTCAGCATCTTCCTGGCTAAAACCTATACCCTTATCGCTGACTGTAATTGCATTAAAGAATGAATTGGCCAGTATATCCGGTAGTTCCATACCTGTTTCGTTACCCTTAACCAGGGTACTCAAGATGGTAATTTGGGGCCGGTCATCCTGGGCAGTGTATTTAATTCCGTTAGCAATTAAGTTTTGAAACAGTTGCTGCATTTGCCTTTTATGCCCTTTAATAATCGGCATTTTACCTACGTGAATTATGGCCTGTCTTTCTTCAATCACAAGGTCCAGGTCTTCAAGTATCTTCTTCATTTTTAAATTCAAGTCAATCTCTTCTTTGTCTGAAGTTTCATGCGACAGGTGAGAATATTCAAGAAGATCATCCACCAACAAAACCATCCGTTTGGTAGCTTCTTCCAGCTTGTCAAATGTATTAAATGGATCATTCTCTGAAAGATTGGTAAATCGAAATTTTAAACGACTAAGCAGCAT
>JBBQVY010000031.1:0-32581 GCA_038211085.1 Chitinophagales bacterium
TAGCATCCTACATGAGCGCCAAGAAAAATCCTGATGGCTGGGGAGCTATGAAGTATCCACAATTGGTATTGGGTATGCTGGCCTTGTTTGTATATGTGGGTGCTGAAGTAACCATCGTAAGTAACCTGAGTGAGCTCTTATCTCACCCGGCATTTGGAAGTTACCAACCATCGCAGGCTGCACCATTTGTGTCAATGTACTGGGGTAGTATGATGATTGGTCGCTGGGCCGGTTCTATAACAGTATTCAACTTTAGTAAATCAACCAATAAAATACTACTTGCTGTTGTTCCGTTGGTTGCTTTCGGTGTGGTTATAGGTGTTAATTCCATTGCACAAAACGACATGAGTCTATTATACATGTATGTAGTTTGTGTATTGATACAGATCGGAGCATTCTTTATTAGTAAAGATAATCCTGCAAGAATGTTACTGGTGTTTAGTATACTTGGCGTAGCAGCAATGATAATTGGGGTTATGTCAACAGGTACTGTTGCTATTTATGCATTCTTAAGTGGAGGATTGGTTTGTTCTATTATGTGGCCTTGTATATTTAGTTTATCAGTTGCGGGACTAGGCAAGTATACCAGCCAGGGTTCTGCTTTTCTTATTATGATGATTTTAGGAGGAGGTATCATTCCTCCATTGCAGGGAAAGCTTGCAGACTATCTTCAATCTAACAATCCGGTATCGGGTGCGGGTATACACGAATCGTATTGGGTGCCTGTAGTTTGCTTTTTGTACCTGGTAGTGTTTGCTTTTATAGTAAAAGGAATTCTTAGAAAACAAGGAATTGATTACGATGTTCCTGTCACCGAAATGGATTCACTGGCACTGGCACCAGAGAGTGTGCACGAAGTATAAACTATCAAATTGATGCAGAAGTTACTTTGTAATGTTTATCTGCTAAAAACCACAATTTTCGTGAAGAATAATGACTCATTTTAAAATGCTAAAATCTTATCTAAAAAGATGATACAGCCTGTAACGCCTGCTTCGCAACAATTAGCCATTGGAATTGATATTGGAGGAACCAATTCAACTTTTGGTCTGGTGGACCATAGGGGTGAAATAAAATATCGCGGAGCAATTTCTACCAGTAAATACGATAATGTAACAGAATACATTAATGCCTTATACGATGCCGTAGCACCTGCAATAGACCAGGTAGGCGGAATAAAAATGATACATGGAATTGGCGTTGGCGCACCCAACGGCAATTATTATAAAGGCACTATTGAATATGCACCAAATCTTAAATGGAAAGGCATAGTTCCATTGGCCGAATTGGTCACTGAAAAGTTTGATGTTCCATGCGCTTTAACTAATGATGCCAATGCTGCGGCAGTTGGAGAAATGATGTACGGCGCTGCCAAAGGCATGAAAGACTTTATTATGATTACTCTTGGTACCGGGGTAGGTAGTGGCATTGTAAGCAATGGCCAATTAGTGCTGGGGCACGATGGTTTTGCAGGAGAATTAGGCCACACGATAATTATTCCTGGCGGCAGAAGACATTGGGGTACCAATATGGAAGGCTCGCTGGAAACTTATTGTTCGGCCACAGGCGTACGGTTAACGGCAATTGAATTATTAAACAAATACCCGGATGAAAAAAGCCTGTTGCGTGATTACCAGGAAAGTGAATTGGATAGCAGAATAGTATTTGAATGTGCCGAAAAGGGAGACCGTATTGCCAACGAGGTTTACCTGTTTACTGGTGAGGTATTGGGTAAAGCCCTGGCAAATTTTGTAATGTTCTCTTCTCCTGAAGCAGTTATTTTGTTTGGCGGCTTATGTAAAGCCGGGGATTTAATATTGAAGCCTACCCGCCAGCATATGGAACATAATGTTTTGCCGATATTTCAAAATAAAATAAAACTCATCTTCAGCGAACTAAAAGAAGCAGATGCAGCAGTATTGGGTGCAAGTGCGCTGGTATGGGAAATAAAGTAAATAAAAATCGGCGTAAAGCTGGCCTTCATTTCATAAAAAACCCCGCAGAAATCTGCAGGGTTTTTTACTTATGATATAAGTTAAGACTACTTATGCATGCTGTCACTCATCATTTTTGAGCTATCGCCCATCATCATTGATGATGAATCACTCATCATGCTTGAAGTAGTGTCGCTCATTGGAGCTTGCATCATAGTGCTGCTGTCTGTAGTTGAAGAAGTTTCGCTTCCGTTACCGCATGCAGTAAAAACCACTGCTAAAACGATGATTGATAAGAATTTTTTCATTGTAATTTTTTTTATTTATTTTTTTTAACAGCGCAAATGTAACCTGCGTATCCAATTATTCAAAATAATTCCTTATTAAATTAAAATCTTATCTCTACTACTCATGGTTACTTCTTTCTAAAGTAAATGCGGATAGGTACTCCTGTAAAACTAAAATTTTCTCGAAGCTTATTTTCAAGGTAGTTACGGTAAGGGGTCTTTATATCATCAGGATAATTAGCAAAAAATGCAAATGATGGAACATGCGTTGGCAACTGGGTAACGTACTTAATCTTAACTGCATTACCTCTAACCACAGGAGCATGATAGGCTTCTACCGCTTTCAACATAACATCATTTAATTGGGAAGTGGTTACTTTCCTGATTTTATTTTCATAAACCTCCAGGGCCTTTTCCATAGCCTGGAAAATTCGAATCTTCTCTGTTACTGAAATAAACATGATGGGCACATCTGTAAATGGCGCCAACTTTTCTTTCAGTTGTTTTTCATAATCCCTTGCTGTATTGGTCTCCTTATCCATCAAATCCCACTTGTTTACCAACACAACAAGTCCCTTGCCTTTTTTGTGAGCCAGGCTAAATATATTGAGATCCTGTGCGGTAATACCGTTTGAAGCGTCCAGCAATAGCAGGCAAACATCAGCATCATCCATAGCCTTAATTGCCCTGATGACAGAATAAAACTCAAGGTCTTCGTTCACCTTGTTTTTACGCCGGATGCCCGCAGTATCTATAAGGAAAAATTCTTTTTGAAAGAGTTTGTAATGCGTATGAATGGTATCTCTTGTTGTACCGGCAATGTCACTAACAATGGTTCGCTCCTGCCCTACCAGGGCATTCAGTAAAGATGACTTACCAACATTGGGCTGACCAATAATTGCAAATTTTGGAAGCCCTTCCGTGTCCGACAATTCATCGGTTCCATCGTCTTTCATTAACTCTGTAATGGCATCAAGTATTTCGCCTGTTCCGCTTCCACTAATGCTGCTTACAAAAAATATATTTTGAAAACCAAGGCTATAAAATTCGGTTGCATCCAGCAAACGCTCACTATTGTCTACCTTATTTACACAGAGAAAAACTGGTTTAGTAGAGCGGCGTAATAAATCTGCCATTGCCAAATCAAGATCAGTAATTCCCGTGGTTACATCCACCATAAAAATCATGGCATTCGCTTCGTCAATTGCAAACTTTACCTGTTTGCGAATTTCAGTTTCAAAAATATCTGAACTATTAGGCACAAACCCCCCGGTATCAACCACATTAAAACTTTTGCCGGCCCATTCTGCAACACCATATTGCCTGTCTCTTGTAACGCCGCTTATATCATCAACTATAGCCTTGCGCTGTTCTAGCAACCTATTAAAAAAGGTACTCTTGCCAACATTTGGCCTACCTACAATTGCAACTGTAAATCCCATATTCTATATTTTTTTAAACCAAAAGGTGAAATTTTTTGGATCGTGCTGTAGCACTTTTTTGTAATTTTCATTAAAAAAAGCAAGACTTTCCTTCTTACGTTTTTATGTAATAATTGTTCTCACCATCAATTCATTCTCAAATAACCTTTACTTTTTCCTTCCCGCTTTTTTACTTTTTACTTATTCTTTACTACTCACTACTCACTACTTACTACTTACTACTTATCTCCTATCCATTATACCCATACTCCTTCAACTTCAGTTCATTGTCGCGCCACTTATCTTTAACTTTTACAAACAGTTGAAGAAATACTTTTTGTCCAATAAATAGCTCCATGTCTTGTCGGGCAAGCGTACCCAGTTGCTTAATCATTTTACCACCCTCACCTATGATAATTGCCTTCTGTGTTTCGCGTTGAACAATGATGTCAGCCTGGATTTTAACGAGTGATTCTTTTTCTTTGTATTCATTAATAAGCACAGTTGTATGGTAAGGAATCTCATCTCCATATAACTGGAAAATTTTTTCTCTCACCATTTCGCCCATAAAAAACTTTGTAGGCAAATCGGTAAGATCATCTTCGTTATAAAAAGGCTCTCCTTTGGTTAAATACCGTAAAATAGTTTGAAGTAACACATCCAGGTTTTGGTCTTTAGTTACCGAAATACCAATCCACTCCTTGCAATATGATTTAGTGGAGAAAAAGGTTTTAGCCTCTTCAATTTTACCAGGCTTTGCGGTATCAATTTTTGTAGTAACAACAATGGCGGGAACCTTCAACCTAAGAGAGTTAAATATCTCATCAACCTCGTGCCAGTTCTCTTTTACATCTACCAGTAACAATGCTACGTCTGCATCTTCCAAACTGCCTTTAACGGCCTTCATCATTTTTTCGTGCAGTTTATACTTAGGCTCTATGATTCCCGGGGTATCAGAAAATATAATCTGGTACTCGTTTTCTTTATTTAAAAAGGCTTTAATGCGATGACGGGTAGTTTGCACTTTAGGACTAACAATGGCCATTTTCTCGCCAATCAGTGCATTTAGAAGGGTACTTTTTCCAGCATTTGGCTTACCAAAAATATTTACAAAACCTACTTTCATTTGAGTGTGTTAATACTGTTTACACAGGTAAAACCATGTATTGACAATATTTTGACGGGCGAAAGTAAGCTAATAAAATTTAAGGCTAAGAACGACTACGAGCCTATTTAGTGCAGAAGTTTAATCAAAAGCTGGGAAATCGGAGCCCAAAGAGCCGATTTTCAACTTTGCATTACGCGATCCAGATTTTAGTTAAACCATTTACTGTCGTGTGCAAGGTGTATAATTTGCGCCCTTGGCATAAAAAATTGCCCGATACATTATTTCAGAAATCTTGTAAAAGGGTAAAAGACAGGATGGCCGCAACTTTAAGGATATGGGTTCTGTATCTGCTGCAAATGCAAGTATAAATACCAACAACTATGACTATGCCGGCAGAAATACTAATTCTATTGCTTGTTAAATTTAGATGCATGGTCCGTCATTAATTTGACGGACCATCTGTTTTATCTGGTAAAGCCTAAGAATGGCTAAAGCCTACTATTAATTTCCGTTAGCATGCAATAATTCCATACCAGTAGAGGTTCTGGCCTTAAATCCCGGCCATGGTTTGTCGTTGGATTGCTCTGGTATGGCCAGGTATTCGTCGTATTGTTTTTGTTGCAGGTACTTACCAATAAATGCCGTAATAAAATGCTGGTTAATGTTGTTCAACCTGTAACTATTCCATGCAGGTTCGGCGTAATGATAAAACTCGTTGAACGACACACCGGGCTTCAACGTTTCGACAGGTGGTGGGTTAGGTGCAATATTATGCCGGGCATTAAAGTAGGTTAATAAATACCGGTCGGCATTAACCGCACCTTTGTAAATCGCCTTGGTGCCATCTTCATATCCCGACACATCATCGAGGTTGCCGGCAATAAAAAAAGTAGGGACCTTTAATCCTTTTAAACCTTCTGCATCCCATGCACCAAGTTTCATTCCCCACGGTGCAAAGGCAACCACTGCTTTAATCCTTTTATCGTACGAGGCTTTATATGCATCGTTGTTGGTAGTTCTTATTTTAACGGCGCTGCTTCCTCCTGTCATTTGGCCAAACGCTGCCTGTAGTTTATCGCTATACCCTGCACCTGCGGCATTCAGCACACCATAACCACCCATTGAGTAACCAATTATGGCCGTGTTGTTCGCATCTGCAAGACCCGATAAAAAGCTCTTGCTGTTGCCCTGGCTTAAAGTGGCCATTTCGTTTAGTACAAATAAAACATCCTGGGCCCGGTTCAACAAGGTGCTTTGAAATCCTCCCCGGTCGGTATAGGTAGACTCTGTATGGTCGATAGCTACTACCACAAATCCTTTTGAAGCAAGATTTTCGGTAAGGTATGTCATTAGCAACCTTGTTCCCACATATCCGTGCGATACAATGACCAGCGGATAAGCCCCTGCAGAACGATCAGGCAACGCATTTCGCAACGCTCTGCCGGTAAACGACACAGGCACAAATGGCCTGGTACTATCTCCCTTCATACCAAGGGTTGACTGGTAGGTTACCAACTCTTTTTTGTTATTGTGAATAACAGCCGGATACCAAACCTCAGCCTTCAGCGGCCGGTTGTACATAACCTCGGCACCTCCTTTACTGTTTAGTATATCCAACTGGTTCATGTGAACCAAATCGATGGTTTGAACACCTACTTTGTAAGGGCCCCTAGGTGCTAATGCAGGTGCATCGGGCAGTGCATCGCCAATTATAAAAGAAGCATTATTAACCTGCGATGTTGAGGGAACGCACAACAATAGCAGCAGGTAACCGGTAAGAAGAGGTTTGACAATCGTTATTTTCATGACTTGCGATGGTAGATAAAAAAGATTAGTAATGTGGTTTTTAGCGGGAAAGATAATAATAAGGAACCGTTCAATGTCACCCTTTTACAATCATCGGTTTACAGAACAAAGGGAATCTAAAATTTTATCTAATCATAGCTGGTTATTAACACTGGATGTTAAAAACTTTCATTTCACTAGTGCTGCTTTGTTATCCATCCCCATTTTTCAGCCCTCCTGCCTTAAATTTGCACAACTTTTCACAAGGAAAAGTAGAACCCGTAAATAGTTTAACCAATCGCTTTTTTTCAGCGATAACCATCGTCCAAAAGTTGCTGTCAACAAAACAATCATACAAACGTTTATAACCATACTATTTTGAAAGCTATTTTAAGTAATACAACCCAAAGCATGAATATTTTCGATCAGCAGTCACAGGAATTTATAGGCAGGCATATTGGTCCCAACAAGCAGGAGACCAATGAAATGCTTCGCGAAATAGGTATAAACTCGATAGATGAATTGATTGACAAAACCCTGCCTGCTGCCATAAGGCTGCCACAGGATTTAAATATAGCCGGACCAGTTAGTGAGTTTCAATATTTGAATGAGTTAAAAGAGACAGCTTCTAAAAACAAAGTTTTTAAAAGCTATATTGGCCGGGGTTATTACGACACCATTACTCCTTCGGTCATATTGCGTAACCTGTTCGAAAACCCGGGATGGTATACCCAGTACACTCCTTACCAGGCAGAAATTGCACAGGGCCGTTTGGAAAGCCTGCTGAATTATCAAACAATGGTCAGCGACCTAACCGGTTTGCCTATTGCAAATGCATCGTTACTCGACGAAGGCACTGCGGCAGCTGAAGCCATGGCCATGCTCTTCAATCATAAGAACAAGGGAGATAAAATAACGGCTCCTAAATTTTTTGTTGATCATAAAATATTTGAGCAAACCAGGCAGGTATTATTAACAAGGGCCACCCCTATTCATATTGAACTGGTGGTTGGAGATTACCAAAATGTTCAATTGGATGAAACATATTTTGGCGCAATCCTTCAATACCCCGACAGCAATGGCGATATAAAAGACTACCGCGCTTTCATAAGCGAAGTTCATGCAAACAATGCCCTTGTTGTAATGGCAACAGATCTGTTAGCACTTACACTGTTGACTCCTCCAGGCGAATTAGGTGCTGATGTGGCTATCGGATCGAGCCAGCGTTTTGGTGTGCCTATGGGTTTTGGCGGGCCACATGCTGCCTTCTTTTCTACGAAGGATGAATTTAAACGTATTATTCCTGGTCGCATAATAGGTATAAGCATTGATGCCCAGGGTAACCGTGCTTTACGCATGGCGTTACAAACAAGGGAGCAGCACATACGTCGCGAAAAAGCAACTTCCAACATTTGCACGGCACAGGCTTTATTGGCTAACATGGCTGCCATGTACGCAGTGTATCACGGCCCTGAAGGAATTAAAAACATTGCAAAACGCACCAGCCTTTTGGCAAACGTATTAAGCTACGAGTTGCAGGAAATGGGTTTTGAACAAGCGAACGAATATTTCTTTGATACACTCAAAATAAAGGTTGAAGATTCTGCAGTAATTAAAAAGATAGCAGAAGACCAAAACATCAATTTTTATTATTTCGAAAATAATTACATAGGCATTACGGTAGACGAAACTACCGGCAGGCAGGAAGTGCTGGATATATTGCATGTGTTTGCAGACTCAATTGGATTAAACAATGCTTCCGTAGGATTTAATTACGATTCCAGTTTGGATAACATCCCAACTTCTTTAACCCGCACATCAGATTACCTGCTCCACCAGGTGTTCAACAGTCACCATAGCGAAACGGAAATGATGCGCTATCTTAAGTTTTTGGAGAGCCGCGATCTCAGCCTGAATAATTCCATGATAGCTCTTGGTAGCTGCACCATGAAGCTAAACGCAGCCACCGAACTGATTCCTGTTAGCTGGCCAGAGTTTAGAAAAATGCACCCCTTTGCACCCGACGATCAATGGAAGGGGTATCAACAAATATTTACTGAATTAGAAAGCTGGCTGAGTAACATCACCGGGTTTACGGCCACTTCGCTCCAACCCAATAGCGGTGCACAAGGCGAGTATGCCGGTCTCTTGGCTATTCGTGGTTACCATGAGCACAGAAACGACACCCACCGTAATGTGATACTCATTCCAATTTCAGCACATGGCACCAACCCTGCCAGTGCTGTAATGGCGGGCTTTAAAGTAGTAGTTACCAAATGTGATGAGCAGGGTAATATTGATGTGGAGGACCTGAAAGCCAATGTTGAAAAATACAAGGATAACCTGGCCGGTTTGATGATCACTTATCCAAGTACACACGGCGTGTTTGAAGAAAGCATTAAAGAAATATGCGACCTCATTCACACAAACGGAGGAATGGTCTATATGGATGGAGCAAACATGAATGCACAGGTTGGCTTAACGGCTCCCGGGTTTATTGGTGCCGATGTTTGTCACCTGAACCTGCATAAAACATTTGCTATACCACACGGCGGTGGCGGACCCGGCATGGGGCCCATTTGTGTAAACGATAAACTGGCACCTTTCTTACCGGGTCATGTTAATAATACAAACGGAAACACAACGAATGCAGTTAGTGCGGCTCCTTATGCCTCAGCCTCAATACTTTTAATAAGCTATGCCTATATAAAAATGTTAGGAGCCGAAGGGTTGAGAAAATCAACTGAATATGCTATCCTGAATGCCAACTACATGAAGGCAAGACTGGAGCAGCATTACAAAATATTATACACCGGTAAGAACGGTACCTGTGCTCATGAGTTTATTGTTGATCTCCGTCCTTTTAAAACATTTGGGGTTGAAGCAGAAGATGTTGCCAAACGTTTAATGGATTACGGTTTCCACGCTCCAACACTAAGCTTTCCTGTGGCAGGAACTATTATGATTGAGCCTACCGAAAGTGAAGACAAAGCTGAGCTCGACCGCTTTTGCGATGCACTCATCAACATACACGAAGAGATAATGGCCATACAGGATGGTACTTTTGATAAGACAGATAACCCGCTAAAGAATGCACCACACACCGTACATGTAATTTGTGCTGATGAGTGGTCACATGCATACAGTCGCCAGCAGGCTGCCTTTCCTTTGGACTATTTAAGACAGCACAAATTTTGGCCAAGTATTAGCCGTGTAAATAACACGCATGGCGATCGTAACCTGGTGTGCACCTGCGAACCAACCGAGGCTTATTTGGAAGAGGCGGTGAGTTAAGCCGGATTGTGTTTGAAAGTGGATAATCAAACTGGTTAAAATCTTTGTAAATGATGCTGAAATTTCAGCATCATTTTTTTTGTCCTGCTGCGGCCTTATGCAGTCATCTTATCAGGTTATATTCCGACCATGTGTAAACATCTTTTTCATTTTCTCTGCCTAAGATTTTGCAAAAGAGATATTAACCACATAGAAAAACAAGAGTCTTTCACAGAGGACACAAAGATTTAACGCTGGCTTTTCTCTGTGCTTCTTTCTTTGTGTACGCTGTGGTTTCCTTTTTTTTGACATAGGATAGATGTGTACATACGATAGGTAATATTCCAAGACATTTAAAACCTTAAACTTTCACCAAATAAGAATTTCGCTTCTGTTCTGCCTGATGATCTTACAAATTTTTGCATCATAACAGCATCAAATGCAACCTTCTCCCCCCAAAAACAGACTATTTATTGCAAACCAGGCAATAATCTTTTTTAAAGAATGGCTTAGATTTCAAGGCGTTTTTAATTATTTTCACTCCTGCTTTCAATAATTCCATTAGCCAATCGAATAACCTTAAGTAAATAATTTTAATTATTAGAAAAAGGTATTATGAAACGATTTTTGCTTGCACTATCCGCAATTTTATTGCAAACTATTTCCCATGCTCAAACAGGCATACCCGTACCAACAATGGTACAAACGGATAATCTTATTAAAGATTTTTTAACCACTTATGAAATACCCGGAGCTACAGTGGCAATGGCAAAAGATGGAAAAATTGTTTACATGCGCGCCTTCGGTTATTCCAACATCAGTAAAAATGTGGCCACCCAGCCCTATAATCTTTTTAGAATAGCCAGCCTGTCTAAACAGGTAACCTCAGTAGCGATAATGAAGTTGATGCAAGACGGCATGTTAACCATGTCAACCAAAGTATTTGGGCAGGGAGGAATTTTAAAGGATCACCCCGTATTCTCTTTAGCAAACATTACAGACAACCGTATTTACGATATTACTATTAAAAACCTGTTGGAGCATTCAGCCGGCTGGAACCGCGATATTAACTGCAATCCAAATCCTTCAACCCCATATCCCTATTTTCTTCCCGGTTGTGATGCAATTGATTTTCCACTGCGAGTTACACAGCTTACAAACACTTCTAACCCCATTACAAAAGATGCACTTATAAAATTTATTTTAGAAAAAGGTCTTGATTTTGCACCGGGCACCTCATACAATTATTCAAACCTCGGCTATCTCATTTTGGGTGAAGTAATTGAAAAGTTATCCGGGCAGTCGTACGAAAAATATGTTCGCAAATCCATACTTGCACCTCTCGGAATTTTTGATATGCATATTGGCAACAATCTTTTATCAGAAAAACAGGAAAGAGAAGGAGAATACATTGCTTATGGTTACAAAACTTTATCGCTTTACGGTACAGGAACGTATGTACCCTGGGAGTATGGGGGTTATAATGTAAATGCTATGGACTCTCATGGCGGATGGATTGGAAGCAGCAGGGATATGCTGAAATTATTAACCGCTGTAGATGGCTTTAATACCAAACCAGACATTCTGGCCGCGGCAACTATTGACACCATGGTAACACCTTCTGCAAACAATGCCAGTTATGCAAAAGGATGGAATATAAATTCAATTAATACCTGGTGGCATACAGGAGGACTTGATGGCACGGCATGCGTACAAGTGAGAACTGCAAGCGGATATACCTGGGTCATAATTTTGAATAGAAGAAATAAAACCAATACAAATTTTGGAGCTGATTTAGTAAACCTTGGTTTCAATTGCATAGCGGCCACAACAGACTGGCCAACGTGGGACCTGATGGAGAGCCCTACAACAAATGCTACTGACCTTGCTTTTACAAATGTTAGTCACAATGCCCTTACTGTTAACTGGACCAATGGCAATGGTAATAAAAGGCTGTTGCTTATGAAACAGGAATCTGCAGTAGATGAATTTCCTTTGGATGGGACCGATTATACTGCGAATGAAGATTTTGGAAATGCAGGAACTATTGTATCAGGAACGCATGTAGTATACAACGGCACAGGCAACAGCGTAACAGTTACCGGATTAACACCCGGCGCAAACTACTTTTTTAGAACGGTGGAGTATAACAATAATGCAGTTACAGGCAATAACTCCCTATACCTTTTGGGCAACAACCCCGAGGCCAACCAGACACTTGTTTCAGTTTTACCTGTCAATCTTAAAAAGTTCGATGCAAGGAAGATTATTGGTCAAAAAACGAGGTTAACCTGGGAAACTGAATCTGAATTAAATGCTGATCATTATATAGTTGAAAGGAGTGGCGATGCTACTGCTTATACTTCAATAGGAATTTTAAAATCCAGCAATGTTAGCTCACACTCCTTTTATTCATTAATTGATGAACAGCCTTTAAAAGGAATGAATTATTACCGGCTGAACCAGTTTGATAAAAATGGCAACCATGTGTATAGCAACATTCTTTTAGTTGATTATAACAGAACTGCTAACAACTCATTTACCATAGTTTCTCTGCCGGGTAAAAATCAGTTTAACATTATCAAGCCATCTGGCCAGTCTTTTAATCATGCCACACTCACCTTAAGAAATGCAGCGGGGCAGACAGTTTCCAGCCACAAGCTTGTTAATCAAACTCTGCAAACAATTAATACAAACCCTTTAGTTAAAGGCATTTATTTTGCCACAATTTATAGTGGAGATGATGTATCAACTATGAAGGTTCTTGTTCCCTGATATAGAGAAGCATGCTTGAACGTCGCTAATAATTTGGGCATGTGACTGACGTTCAGAAATTCATGGACGGACTGAAAGTTTTTAGTTCATAGTTGTAATGCAATTTCACCTCAACTTTGTACAAATACATTTTCATGGCAGCTATTAAAGTAATTATTACGGGTGCAACCGGCATGGTTGGCGAAGGAGTTTTATTTGAATGTTTACAAAATTGCGACCCCTGGCCCAATAGTGCCCCCTCAACAAGTACATAAAATACAAACCAATTATTCCGTTCATCACTCGTGGTTCATAACAAATTGTTGTGATGCTCTGGCATTTATGCGGGGGATAAATCATAGCAAGTAGTTGGATTTAGCCAAATAATATTCATGGTTCGGTTTTTTGGTTTGGGCTAAAGCCCGATTTTTCACATAATATATCCCGGCATAAATGCCAGGGCAATTGAAAAACATAAACGACAATTGATTATCTATCCTCATTCTGTCCTTGCCTGCATCACACCCTAACCAATTCCTCATTCTTTAATCCTTTACCTTCAACAATTAAGCATTGTTACATGTACCATTCTCAACTGAACGACTGTGCTCTAATTGTTACGGGTGCTGCCTCTGGTATTGGCAGGCAATTGGCGTTGCAAGCTGCTAAGCGTGGCGCCGCTATTATTGCTGCAGATATTAATACCTCAGCCCTTGAAGAAACAAAACAAATGGGTTTGCAGCAAGGTCTGCAAATGGAAATGCATACGCTTGATGTGTCCGACAAACAAGCTATCTGCGATTTTGCTGCAGACATTATTCCCAGGCTGCACAACCGTAAATTGGTGCTGATCAATAACGCCGGTGTAGGGTTGTTTAGCGGCTACTTTAATCATACCAACCTGGACGATTTTGAATGGCTGATGAACATCAACCTGTGGGGCGTCATCCGTTTGACCAAAGCTTTTTATCCTTATTTTTTCGAGCAAAACCAGGGTCACATTGTTAACTTGTCAAGCGTATTTGGCTTGGGCGGCTTTGCTAACCAAACGGCTTATTGCACTGCAAAATTTGGCGTAAGGGGTTTTACTGAAGCGCTGCGAATGGAACTGTCAGGAACCGGCATTCATACCACGTGTGTTCATCCCGGTGGCATTAAAACAAATATTATGCGGGCTGCAAAACCCAGGGGTACTCAGGTAACCGAAGCAATGCATAATAAGTCCACCAAAACATTTGAAAAGATTGCGATGACCACGCCTGAAAAAGCAGCACAACTTATATTGGATGCAGTGGAAAAAAGAAAGCAGCGACTAGTAATCGGAAAAGACGGTAGATTAATTGACGCTATAACGAGGCTTCTTCCAGTTGGCTACACCAAAATTTTTAAACGGAAAATGGAGCAAACTTTTAAAGAAAAAAGGAAATAATGAAAGCTGGAATTTGGTGATTGTACTTCACATGAAACTCTTGGTCCTGCCGGGGTCTGCTTAAAAGGTCATGTGCGTTTGCCAGGTGACCCCCGATATTCAGCGCAGGGCTTGCCCCGCATCTTCAGGCTAACGTGTGAACGCAACTTTTTTATTTCCATCTCTAACCTGGATTTTGAAAAAGAGATATTAACCACAGAGAAAAACAAGAGTCTTTCACAGTGGACACAAAGATTTAAGCCTGGCTTTTCTCTGCGCTTCTTTCTTTGTGTACGCTGTGGTTACTTTTTTTTTGACATTAGTTAGATGTGCACACAGGGTAGCTATTTTGGCGGGGCATCAAGCCAACAAACGAAGCTTAGTTATGAAGGCCTCCGCATCGACTTCAAAAGCAATAAGACTTATTTAATCCTGTTAGCTTCTGTTTCCAGGCCTGTTTTGCGCTGGCGTGCATTGCTTATCTGGTTGCTGCCAAAACGATAGGTAAAATTGATTCTGAACGTTTGACTTTCCCATCTATTACTAAGCCTTGCATACAAGCCTGGCAGCTCGCTATTGCTGGCCCAGCGTGCCGTTTTTAAGAAATCAGTAGTGCTGATTTTTATACTTGCTTTCTTTTGCATAAACAATTTTTGAAAGCCTATATCGGCAGAGCCCATGGCTTTAGCTCTAAAGTTTCCTTCAAGCCCCGGACCGTTGAACCAACCACTTAACTCTGCGGTGTAATCGTGACCCAGCACAAAGGAGGTTTGCAGGTAAGCGCCATAACTAAACACATTAATGTTGATGGTTTGGTTGGGCAGTTCTCCATTAAACTTTTGATAGTTTGCATAAAGGTTAGCATAGCCACTCCACCATTTGGCTATCGGCAACGAAGACCCCACGCTAAGGGAATAGATTTGTTGCGTAGCCAGGTTACGCACCTGTACAAACGTTGCATTTTTGTTGGTGGTATCGAAATACTGTGCACGATAATCTTTTACATGGCTATAGCCAAGGGTACTTGTGATGGTACTTTTCCAGGTATGTGACAATTCTATATTGCCGGTATATTGTGGTCTTAAAAAGGCATTGCCTTTTTCATAAGTAAGTTCATCCAGTTTGTTTTCAAAAGGGTTTAAATCCTGGTACGATGGGCGATCTATACGGCGGCTGTAGGTAAGGTTAAAAGTATTTTTATCATTTACATTATAGGTAAGCGCCCCGCTGGGAAACAGGTTAAAATAATCACGCTTAATATTATTGTCGGCCTGTACAATACCATCATCCCTCTTCAGGTCTCCTTCGCTATGTGTTTGTTCGCCACGTACCCCTACCTGCATTGTCCATTTTTTACCAAGCGCCCGGTTATAATTAAGGTAGGCTGCGTTTACGTTTTCAATGTATTTAAATTTATTGCTGCGTTGCAACACCTTTACCGTTTCACCATTATAATCATTAAAAAACTCAAAGGCATTGCGGGTAGTTACATAAGCCGTTTTTGCCCCAAAGCCCAGTTTGCCTTTAAACTTATTCATTTCAACATCTGCCTTGGCTGTATAAATATCAATATCTGTTGGCGTGTTGTTGCGG
Organism: Chitinophagales bacterium; assembly: GCA_038211085.1. Classification (GTDB taxonomy): domain Bacteria; phylum Bacteroidota; class Bacteroidia; order Chitinophagales; family Chitinophagaceae; genus Segetibacter. The sequence goes on from JBBQVY010000031.1 coordinate 15,564, forward strand.
TTAATAATGCTGTATAAAGAATTACCGTTTTTATCCAGGTAATAATTTGGCTGGTAACTTCTGCCCTTGCCCCTGAACAGTCCATAATCAGCATCAAAATTTATTTCGGTGCCGCTTGTATCTACAAAACGGTAATTAAGGTTGGTGTTTACATTGGTGCGTTTGCCGGGTACAGCGTTGGTGGCATACAGCGTTTTTACATAAGTTTTTGTTGGATCAAACGATATATCGGTAAGGCTGTTGTTGGTCCACAAATTGTCTGAGAAATTGCTGGTAACAATAAAGCCAAGCGTATTTTTTTTATTAAGAAAGAAATCTGCGCCGGCCTTTGCGCTATAGCTTTTATTGTGATTAATGTTTTCACTATTTTGATTGAACAGTGTATCGTTTTGTATGCGATAGATGTCAAGTAAATTATGGTAAATACCTCTATCGGCACCCACGTTGCCAAATACATTTATTTTCTTATCACGATAATTAAGGTTTACACTGCCATTACCTTTTGGCGTAATCCCCTGTACAAAACCTGCATTTACCGAACCATTGGTACCATACTTTTTGTTCTTCTTTAAACGGATGTTTACGATACCTGCGTTGCCACTTGCATCGTATTTAGCGCTGGGATTGCTGATCATTTCTATGGCTTCAATATCGTTGCTGTTGATGCTGCGCAGGTAAGCTGCCAGGTCTTTTGAGTTAAGCTGGCTCATCTTTCCATCTATATAAATCTTTACGCCGCTTTTGCCTTTCATGCTAATGTTGTCGTTATTGTCAACACGCATGCCCGGGCTTTTTTGCAACAGTTCAAGTGCATTACTTCCCTGCGCATTTATGCTACCCTCCACATTAAAAATAGTTTTGTCAGCCTTTATTTCTATCATGGGTTTAGTAGCGGTAACCACTACACCTGCAAGCACTTTTGCAGTTGTTTGTAAGGTAACTTCAGTAGTATAGTTGGCGTTTAGCATAAAGGCTTTGCTATAGGTATTTTGAAAACCAACACTTGTATATAGCAACAGGTAGGCTTGTTCTGCGGCAGCCTGTATTTCAAATTTTCCTGCGGCATTAGATATTTCTGATTTATAGAGTGAGCTGTCTTTTGCCCGTAATAAGGAAACGGTCACATTATTTAGCGGGTTGTTGTCGCTATTTTTAACCGTACCCGAAACCATTAAATTGCTTTGAGCCATTGCCTGGTTGATTGCCATTGTACTAAGCACCAGGTAGAGCAGCAGGGCCTTTACAGTTCTCATAAATTTCACTTTGGTATTTGGAACGCAAATGAATCACAATAGTTACAGGTGTTTTTATACAAAAACGATAAGGAGCAATTAGAATGGATAAGCGGTATAGGAGGCCATAAAAGAATATAGCTTTTACATTACCGGGGGTATGCTTAAAAGGCCATGTACGTTTGCAAAGGGACCCCGGCATTAAGCTATCGTCTTTACATATCTAACTAATATTAAATAAAAGTAACCACAGAGTGCACAAAGAAAGAAGCACAGAGAAAAGCCAGAGTTAAATCTTTGTGTCCTCTGTGAAAGACTCTTGTCTTTCTCTGTGGTTAATTTCATTTTTTGCAAAATCCAGGGTAGAAACGGAAATGAAAAAGATGTGTAAACACGGTTGTTCCTTACGCGGGTCATCTCATGACAACACACTAGGGTGAGCCACGAAGATCACGTTGTAACCAAAATATTTAAAATAGGTCTGAACTGCACCGGGAGAAAAGTAAATGGTGCTTAAGAAAAATTATTCCCTTTCATTTTCTTTTGCCAGAAATAGTAAGAAACAATACCTGGTACTATCCAGAAAAGCATGGTAAGCATCATTGGATCAAACTTACCTGCAGAGGCAATACCTGAATACAATGCACCGGCAAGATCAAAAAATAATCCTGCATAGGCCCATTCTTTAATTCTGTTTAAACCCGGGATTAAAATGGCAATGGAGCCCAGCAATTTTGCTATACTTATAAACTGTATAAAATATATAGGATAGCCCATATTGGAGTGCAGTAAGTCTATTGCCTGCTGGCTGGGTTGCAGGCCACCTACGGCGGAAAATATCATAAGCAGGGCAAATAAAATGGTAGATATCCAATAAATAATGTTGATGGTTTTTGATGTCATAATTGTTGATTGTTAGGTTGGGTTTACTTTAATAAAAGTAAACGCTTCTTTTTAAATTTTAAGCTACCAATTTTGTTTTTACTGAAAGGGCTGCTCTAATTAATCTTATGCTTAAAAGAGCGAATACCTGATTTTGCGATGATCGAAGCCTATTGCGGAATCAGTTGAATTGGGGATGTTTTTATCGAACCTGAAGTACAGGTTGTACCCGTTACCTGCTTGCTTAAAATATAATTTCTGAAACATCAATCTTGATAAACTGCTGTCAATAGCAACCGGTGCATCGGTGCGTGGCCTCACTTTAAAGATGATCATTCCATTTTTTTGATGAATGAAAGTTATAGGTTCAGCAAGTGCCCTGTTAACGAGGACTACGTTTTGCAGATCACCGTTTTTTTGAATAGCAATTTCCCGGATGGTAAGTTTTTCAGGATAGACATAATTCACAAACGGTCTTATATCCCACGTAAGCATTTTTTTGCCATCAGGCGATCTAAAGAAAATGCTTTCACCCTGTTCATCAAAACTCCCAAAGTGAAAAGTATTAAAATCGTACGCATTAATTAAACTATCTCCGGGTAAATTGGAAGAATAATAATGCTGGTATATATCGGGTATGGTAGAAATGTAAATGGCATTTTTATGCTTACGCGAAATGAGCAGGTACTCTATTTCTATGCGTGTTTTATTAGCGGTATCACTTTTTGATACATTCGATTTCAGCACATTCTCCATTCGTTGATTTTTGTCTTTATACACCTCCCGTAAGTAGTACTGATAGGTGGTATCAAGTGTCAACTCTTGTAAATTCTCTGTTTCACCCTTTCTAAAAATATCAGCTACAAAATATTTACCCCGCGAACAGCCGGTGCAACAGATTGCAAAAAGCAATATCATCAAATAGCTCCTCATCGTAAACCAATATTGGTATAGTTGTGATAGTAGATACCGCTGATTGAAAAGTAATCGTCGTAGGGTACCAGGTGAAACGAGTTATAAATTGAAAAGTGAATCAGATGCTGAATATCCCAGTCGGTGTAATTATACCGGTTAATGTTTATGCCGAACCCTTTTTCGGGATCAGAAATATTGAGTGACCACAAGCTTTTGTTGTAATACTTTTCTTCGGGATTGTTATAGTCAACAAAAGCCAGGTCCAGCTTATTGGAAACTTCAAATGCATTTTTTGAATAGCCGGTATACTTATTAAAGGATAGCTCAATAAGATTTAAGCTGGTTACCGGGTTGCCAACGTAACTAATGAGGGCGCCCCCCGAATAGTAGCGGTCTTTACTGTCGCCTAAATAGGTTTCGTCAAATGGGGCACCGCCATCGTTGTAGTAAGAGAACTGCATTCGTTTAAGGTGTACATTAAAAAAGCCCATCCGCTGGTTGCTTCTCAATTCATCAAACGAGTGAACAAATATGGTTCCTGCAGAAACAGAATAATCGTAAGGGTTCTGCAAGGCAGGGTAAGTAAAGTTTGAAAAATAATACAAAGGCACATTGCGATTGCTACTTACAATTGCAGGAAAACTATCGGAGGTCAAATAATTATTAAATCCAGAGGTTAAGGTAAATGCATTGATAAAGTCGATTTTGACAGACGGCTTTTTATGTCCTTCTCTCCTTCTGCTGCCCAGGCCGCCATTGTACAATTGCAGCTCGTTATTAATAGAAAAATACAAAGCCCTGGCAAGCAAGTTTGATCCAATCCCAAAATCGGCGCACAACCTAAATACTGGTTTTTGACTTGATCTTTTAAGGCTGAATTCGACCAGGCCTTTCAAAGTGAAACCATATTGAAAACTCAATTCGTTGCTGGAGTACACTCTTTTTGACTGGGCAAAAACTTTATAATGGCATGTGAATGCTAACAGGCAAGCAAAAGAAATAAAAACATATTTCTTCACCATTACAGCAGTTGGTTTATAATGACAGGTAAGTTAAAAAAAACATTTTGAAATGCAGTACCCTGGTAATTCACCCCCAATGAACGGCAAACGGTTAATTCTTAATTTGAGGTGCTATTTGAAAATAGCCCATTTCTGACACAAGAAAGTATTTCTAATTTTTATAACCCCATCGGGGCGATATTTTGGTAAAAGATTTCCAATTTGATACCATATTTGAGCCCCATCGTGGCGACAATTTTTATGGCAAATACTTATTCGCCGCCCCGATGGGGCTTAGGCCCACAACATGATGGGATTGTTACCAAAATTTCAGCCCTACGGGCTTTTAAAAATTATCAATATCACACAAACCTTATTAGCTGACAAATTTATTCATAGCACCTCAAAATGAGAACTAACGCCAACAAACCTGCAAAAGTCAATCGTTCTTTCTCATCTCCGATCTTCGCATTGGCATAGCATCAATAATGGAAAAAAGCTCTTGCGGTTGAAGGTAGGTTGTGGTGCGATGCTTTTCGCCACCATCCTTGCCCAAGAGGATTATAGTAAAGGCACCTGGTTTGGTTTTGTACTTCTTGTGGAGCTCGCTGGCTGTTGGCACCAGGGTAATTTTTATATCCCGCTCTGTTACTCCTGCCTTAACACTATCGAGTAATTCCATCTGCTTTTTAACCAACGATGGCTGTGCTTCTTTACCAAAAATTAGTAGTTGCCTGTAGTTCACGAACTGGCTATTGGCGATTGAATTCATAGAGAAGCATATTAAAAACGTTAGGAATGTTTTCATGTTAATCAATTAAAATATTGTCAGTCATTTTTTAATATCACCCTAATCATTAAACAGTTAAACTTTTTGTAAAAGCATGGCATTTAGTAGCAGTTTAAAAATGAAAATGCTTTTTTGCTCTGTTTTCTTTTTGTTGCTTTTTCTTCGTTCCCTCCGTGGTAAAAAAGTTAACCACAAAGAAATACAAAAGTTTGAGCCACTAAGTACACGGAGTTAAAAATAAATATGAAGTATTAAAATCGTTTTTAAACAGCTACTTAGGAGTGTTACAATTGTATCACGCTATAGTTGTGGTTTCAAACAAAACTGGTAAAAATTTTAACCTGGATTAAATTAAAAGCATTTAACAGTGCATCCATTGCCTATGGCTAGGTTCAGATAGATGCTAATGTTCACTTTATGGGTACACAAAGAGTAGGTAAAATCACCCTGCAGTTGAGCCTATTACTTTATTTCAATAGAACGGCTACTGTACCCGGTTAATCAATCCAATACTATATGAATGTTCAATGGCTTCTTTGCTATGCACAAAGTGGCAGCATGGCACACCTGCCGTTTCAATCTTGTCTATATGTTCTTTTACATTGGTACTATTTTTCTCGTAAACATGCCTTAAGTATACGCACAATATCCTGCCGGGGAAATGCTCAACCACGCTTGAATAAATCATGGGATCCATTTGCGAATCATCGCCCAGCAAAATAAATTTCTGGACGGGATAAGCCTCCATAACCCTTGCAATACGCATAAACTTTGTGGTGTGCTTGTTAGACCCCGTCTTAAAAACCTCCAGGAAATTTTTTAACTGGCTGAGCAAAAACACACCATTTGGCAACTGATTTTTGCGGGAGAACTCAAGAATGAAATTGTATAAATTCCACTCGCTGCTCGACACATAAAAAAAAGGATTAGGCTCACCTTCTTCTGACCCGGCATAAGCCAGCAACTGGTAATGTTTAACCACACCTTCGAAGGGTTTACGGCTATGGGCATTTTTTGTAAACAGCACATACAACTTTTTTAAAAGGCTACTGGAATGCGATACGAGAAACGTATCATCAATATCGGATATAACTGCATATTGATTTATATGCGACACAATCAGAGAAGCATTACTGCAAGCCAGCAAAGGGTATTCATCGCCACGCTCATCAGGTAGCTCTACTTCAACATTGTAAATGCCCGGCGGAAGATCTTCCTTTGGCGCCCATTCAAACCTAAAAAACCCATCATCGGCAGTAAAGGTTTCCAGGTAGTTATTGTCCCATTTAATCCTCACTAATTTTTTAGGCACAGCCGAAACCATAAAACTTCTTAACAGGGCAAGGGAGTTGGTCCATATATTTTGACGGTATTTTTTACGGGGTAAAGGGCTTAGATCAAACACATGCCCCATAACCATACAGTGAGTGCTGGTGCCATAACCATGGTAGGTTTTTACAACAGGTTTGCTTGTAAGGCGGAGCCAATGCAACATTTTCTCTTTCAGTTTTGCAACAAAAGATTGCTTAATGGCCGGATATTTATTTACCACATTACTTTGCATCATTTAAGAATAATAAACTACTTAAAAAAATGGAACCAGCAAGGCAGAAAATCTTATTTGTCATCAATCCAAACTCAGGAGGAAAAAACAAACAGGATTTTGAGACTCAAATTAAAGCATACTTCCAACAACTTTCACACGACATAGCCTACTATCATTTAACGTGCAACAATGATGAAGAGGAGATTAAAAAAGAACTGGATTCTTTTGCCCCTCAAAAGGTAGTAGCTGTGGGTGGTGATGGTACCGTAAACCTGGTAGCTAAAGTAATTATGGGTTCGGATATTCATTTGGGAATTATACCGGGTGGATCGGCAAATGGAATGGCAAAAGAGCTAACCCTGCCCACGGTATTTAATGAAATGATGACGCTTATTATGGAAGGGCAATCAAAAAGGGCCGATATCATTAAAATAAACGAAAATGATATTAGCCTGCACCTAAGCGATATTGGTTTGAATGCCCGCCTGATTAAATATTTTGAAGAAGGAAATATGAGGGGCAAAATTGGTTATGCAAAAGTTGCACTTAAGGTTTTATGGCGTAAGCAAAACATACAGGTAATTATTAAATCGTCGGATAACATTATAAGAAGAGATGCCTTTATGGTGGTACTTGCCAATGCAAGCAAATACGGAACAGGTGCTGTAATAAACCCTGAAGGAAGTTTGTATGATGGATTTTTTGAAGTAGTGATTATACGGCAGTTAGCCATTTTTGAAATATTAAAAATGTGGTTTAAGCCCAAACCCTTTAACAAGAAAAATATAGAGATCATTAAGGCTACTTCGGTTCACATTATGACCGGGCACAAAGTACATTTCCAGGTAGATGGAGAGTACAAGGGTAAAGTGAAAGAAGTGAAGGCTGAAATGCTGGCGCATTGTATAAACCTGATTGTACCTAAAGAGATAGCAGTTTAGGATAAATTAATGGATATGGGATGAGGAAGTAAAAATTGTTGACGATTTTCTGGATTGTTTACATTCGAAAAATTGGAGCTTCTGCACAAATTTCACTTTATCCTATAAATCATTCAGGCTTTTGTTCCATCCATTCAAAGTCTGGTGTCCGTTCTAAACTTTCAATGGTTTTATTGTCAAATGCAGGTGCTGCAATCAGTTTACGACGGTTAGTGTCGAGCCACCCCCCATCCACCGTAATAATAGCGGACAGCTTATCCTCATTCTTATAAATTTCATGAACTAAGGTCCACCGGCCAAAATCCGGTGTGGCCTTTTTCATTTTCAGATCGATGGTAACCTTGTCGCCAAAATGCAGTTCCCTTCTAAATACACATTCCTCTCGTAGCAGTACCGGGCCCACTTTATGTTCGAGTAAAAGCTGGGTAGTAGTTCCTGACTCAGTAAAAAAATACATACGGCAGTATGCCCCAAAATCATAGTACGATGAATGCTTTACATGAAAATTTGGGTCAAGATCACTCCACCTTATTTCGATGGGAATTTTAAATGCTGCCATGGTTTGTGTTATGCAGTTTCATGAGTTTTTCTAACGCATCTTTCTCTCTACCAGGTATTCAATATTCAATTTAGTTTACTTAGGCGTTATGAACTTCCACGCAAAGACGCAAAGAAATATAACGCAAAGGTTTAAAAGAAAAAAGGTAGTCTTTGCACCCTGGCTCTTTTGTTTCTTTGCATGATTTTTTTTAAGTAAACGACATGGATTGCGTATTGTGCATTGGTAGTGTTTGAGAGAGGTTAACATTACTTATTAATCTCGCTGGTAAAATGAAATTCAATGTCGGGATTATTGGTTTTCTCCGTATTCAAAAACCATTCGCTCTGGGCCAGGTAAACCATGTTGCCATCTTTATCTTCGCCGGTATTCGCTATTTTGTAACGGGCAAAATCCTGCAGCTTTTTATCGTCTTTTGAAGTTAACCAGCAAGCTTTATAAAACGGCAGGCTGTTAAATTGAACCGAGGCTCCGTACTCATGTAGCAAACGGTATTGAATTACTTCAAACTGCAATTCGCCAACGCAACCAATAATCTTTTTTGTTCCGCCAAACTGGGTAAACAACTGGGCAACGCCTTCATCGGTCAGTTGCAACAAGCCCTTTTCGAGTTGCTTTGTTTTCATCGGGTCCTTGTTCACCACCTCTTTAAATATTTCGGGAGAGAAAGTAGGGATGCCTGTAAAATAAAAGTCTTCGCCTTCGGTAAGCGTATCGCCGATTTTAAAGTTACCGGTATCAAAAAGACCTACAACATCACCTGGGTAGGCTTCATCCACTACCTCTTTATCACGGGCTAAAAATGAATAAGGTGCGCTAAAGCGAACATCTTTATCAATGCGCACATGATGGAAATATTTGTTGCGCTCAAACTTGCCGCTGCATACCCTTAAAAAAGCAATTCTATCTCTGTGCTTGGGGTCGAGGTTGGCATGTATCTTAAAAATGAACCCACTAAACTTAGGCTCGGCAACACTTACAGCCCGAACATTGGTTTGGCGGTCGCGAGGTGTGGGAGCAATTTGAATGAATGTATCGAGCAGCTCTTTAACACCAAAATTATTAACCGCACTACCAAAAAACACCGGGGCAATTTTCCCCGTCAGGTAGTCCTCTTCATTCAACGGGCCATATACGCCATCAATCAATTCAACATCTTCACGCAATTGACTGGCATCCCGCTCTCCTATTTTCTCATCTAATATCTCGCTGTTTAAATCGTCTATTGAAACCACGCTTTCGTCACCGCCTTTTGTATTGGCAGCAAAAAGCACCAGGCTTTTATCGTGCAGGTTGTACACACCTTTAAAGTCTTTACCGTTGTTTATCGGCCAGGTCATTGGGTGAAGAGAAATTTTCAATTCATTCTCAATTTCCTCGAGCAGATCAAAGCGATTCTTACCATCACGATCCATTTTGTTGATGAAGACGATTACCGGCGTATCCCGCATGCGGCAGACTTCCATCAGGCGACGGGTTTGATCTTCTACCCCGTTTACACTGTCTACCACCAGCACCACACTATCAACTGCGGTCAGGGTACGGTAGGTATCTTCAGCAAAGTCTTTGTGGCCGGGAGTATCCAATAAATTTATCAGCATACCCTTGTATTCAAAGCTCATAACAGAGGTGGCCACCGAGATACCCCGCTGGCGTTCAATCTCCATAAAGTCGCTGGTAGCGTGCTTTTTAATCTTGTTACTCTTTACCGCACCAGCAGTTTGTATGGCACCGCCAAATAGCAAAAACTTCTCCGTAAGGGTGGTCTTACCTGCATCGGGGTGACTAATTATAGCAAACGTTTTACGCCGGTTAATTTCTTTTTCGTATTTCATGATTCTTTACGCTGTCAATGCTCAACGATGAGGGCTGAACGCAAAATGTTTGTGCATCAGGCATTAAGCATTTTGGCTTTATGCGTTTAGCTTTTTGAGGCGCAAAGGTAACGCTTGAAAAGTTTTTTATCACAGGCATTAACACCCCGTTCCGGTATGGAGGAGCTTTCACCAAATTTATTTCAGGGGCACTCACTTATACTTTTAGACGTTGGTCAGCTAATTGCAGTCTTCCCTTATAAATTCAGATCATGCCTCAAACCACATTTGCAGATACAGTCATCAAAAAGCAGCTTACTGAACTATTAACAAAAGCAATTGCACATGCCACCTTTGAAGAAGCCGTTGAAAACATTGAAATAAAAAATGTTGGGATTAAACCAAATAACCTGCCTTACAGCATTTGGCAATTGGTGGAACATATCCGCATTACCCAAAGGGACATTCTTGAGTTTTCAAGAAATTCCAATCATCAATCACCCAAATGGCCTGATGAGTATTGGCCAAAGAAAGAAGAACCCGTTGACAAAGCTGCGTGGGACAAATCGCTCAAACAGATTGAAGATGAAAAAGATGAATTTATAAAGCTGATCAATGATCCATCAGCAGATCTGTATACTCCCTTTCCGCACGGGGATGGTCAAAACCTTTTAAAAGAGGCGCTGCTGATTGCAGATCATACAAGTTACCATGTAGGGGAAATTATCGTGCTCAGGAGGCTGTTAGATGATTGGAAATAAACTGCAATTAATTCAGCACCCCTTCCAATATTTTCCAAACGTTATTCGCAACAATTTTGGCTCCTTCCACATTAGGATGTATGGCATCCTGCTGATTCAATGACCTTACGCCTCCTACTCCTTCCAACAGAAATGGTACTAATGCCATATTATTGTTTTTTGCAAGTTCGGTGTACACGGTGCGAAAATCAGTTGAATATTTTGCACCCATGTTTGGTGGAACCTGCATGCCTGCAAGCACCAGCTTAACCTGTGGATATTTGGTTTTTACTCTATCTATAATGGATTGAAGGTTCTTTTTAGTTTCAGCCACTGGTATTCCACGAAGGCCATCATTGGCACCAAGCTCCAATACAAAAACATCTACCGGCGTTTTTAAAATCCAATCAATCCTACCCTTTCCACCTGCCGATGTCTCTCCACTTACGCCTGCATTAACTGTTGTATAATTCAAGACAAGTGAATCGATCCTATGCTGTATCAATGCAGGAAAAGCTTCTGCAGGCTCCAACCCATAACCGGCGGTAAGGCTATTACCAAAAAATAGAATTGTCTTTTTAGGAGTATTCTTTTCACTAGCTGTTTCTGTTTGCGCTTGCCTGGCAGTGTCCTTTGAAGCTTCTTTATTCTTGCAACCGGTTACTACACTCAATGCTATTAGACCGGTAAAAAATATTTTTATCATAGATGAATTTTTAAGCTCGAGGACTTTCTGTTAAGAATATACAATTTGCTGAACCCTCTCTACATACAATGTGTTAATCAATTATTTTTACTGAGATCACACTATTCAAGCAAGATAAATTAAAGCTTTTGGACACCATCCTCAACATTCAAAATGTACAGAAAACATATCAAAGTGCAGGCCGTACATTAACTGTTTTAGATAACATAAACTTTTCAGTTGAAGCCGGCTCAACCATGTCAATCGTGGGACCTTCGGGAAGTGGCAAAACTACTTTGCTCGGTTTGTGTGCCGGGCTTGACCGTTCCAGTTCGGGAGTGATTGAGCTAAATAATATAAGGCTTGATGATTTAAATGAGGATCAGCGTGCACAGGTGCGTAACCAGTATGTTGGTTTTATTTTCCAGAACTTTCAGTTGATGCCTACATTAACCGCCCTGGAAAACGTAATGGTTCCACTTGAACTAAGGGGAGAGAAAAAGATAAAAGCCATCGCACTCGACCTGCTGGATAAAGTTGGTCTTGCTGATCGCGGGCATCACTATCCTTCGCAGTTGAGCGGTGGTGAGCAGCAAAGGATTTCTTTGGCCCGGGCGTTTTCTAATAAGCCAAGGATATTGTTTGCCGATGAGCCAACCGGCAGTCTTGATGCGGAAACGAGTGAACGGATTATTGAATTGATGTTTGGTTTGAATAAGGAAGCCGGAACCACCTTGGTTCTTGTTACACACGATACGGACCTGGCTTCGAAGACACAGAGGATTATTAGGATTAAGGGTGGGAGGATTGTGGAGGATAGAAGAAGTTGACGGATGACAAGGAGAAGTTCATTGAGGGTCATCTGTTTTAACCACCCCTGGTTTGTAATTACACCTGCGGTGTAAATACAAACCGTCCCCATCCTTGACAAGGAGGGGAAATTAATGCAGAAATCACTATCCAACAATTAACAACTATGTGAGAAATATAAAAGTCTAAGAATGGTTTCCCCTCCTTTTCAAGGATGGGGACCGATTTTTTGCTTGCAAAAAATCAGGGGTGGTAAAAACGCATCACGTAAGAACGATGCTGTAATAAGGAGATTAAGTTTTAATAGCCGAATAGAATTTATACCAGTACAAGAGAGTTCCGACAAATCGGAATTTACATGACACAACGATGTTGACAAAAGATAAAATGCCGGTCAACAAAAAAAGAATAACAACACACGAATGAACTATAAAACGAAGACGAATTTTAAATGGCTGTTGCTGATGGCGTGGCGGGATAGCAGGCGGAACAGGGGGCGGTTGCTGTTGTTTGTATCGAGTATTGTTTTGGGGATTGCTGCGCTGGTGGCTATTTATTCGCTGGAAGATCATGTACGCAAAGATGTGGACACGCAGGCTGCGAGTCTTATTGGCGCTGATCTGCAGATATCTTCTAACAAAGAAGTTGAGCCTTCTGTAAAGGGTCTGCTTGACTCGTTGGGCGATCAAAAGAGTGAAGAGCGAAGCTTTGCATCAATGATCTTTTTTCCGAAGAGCCAGGGAACGAGGCTGGTGCAGATTAAGGCTTTAAAGGGGGCGTTTCCCTATTACGGATCGTTGGAAACGGTGCCGGCGGATGCAGGTAAATCGTTTAGAAATAACAAGGCAGCACTCGTTGATAAAACATTGATGTTGCAATATGATGCCAGGGTGGGCGACAGTATAAAAGTGGGTGAAGTGACCTTTTTAATTGCCGGCACTTTGCTGAAAGCGCCGGGACAAACGGGGCTGTCGGCATCGGTGGCGCCATCGGTTTATATTCCATTAAGCTACCTCGGTCAAACAGGTTTGTCGCAAAAGGGCAGCCGCATTAATTATAGATTCTATTTTCAATTTAAGAAGACCACCAACGTTGGGCAACTGGTGGAAAAACTAAAGCCACGGCTTGAGAAAGAAGGGCTGAACTATGATACCGTTGAGAGCCAGAAAGAGGATACAGGGCGGTCGTTTAGTGACCTTACGAGCTTTCTGTCGCTGGTTGGTTTTATAGCGTTGTTGCTTGGTTGTATAGGGGTGGCAAGCGCCATTCATATTTACATACGGGAGAAGATAAGTATGATTGCTATACTGCGCTGCCTGGGTGCTAAAGCCGGGCAGGCGTTCATGATTTACCTTATACAAATTGTTGGGATAGGGCTTATTGGATCTATCATTGGTGCGGTGTTGGGCACTGTTATACAACAGTTTTTGCCGCTTGTTTTAAAGGACTTTGTTTCCATTGAAATCACTACCGGCATTTCGTGGCGGTCTATTGTGCAGGGTATTGCGTTGGGTGTTTTTATATCGCTGTTGTTTGCGTTGCTTCCATTGATTTCGCTGCGAAAGATATCGCCGCTTAATACGCTTCGCACCTCGTTTAACGAGGTAAGCATTAAACGTGATAAAGCCAAATGGCTCATGTATGTGTTGATAGTATTGTTTATTGTGGGCTTTACTTACCTGCAATTAAACGATTGGGTGGAAGCAGTGGTTTTTACAGCCGGGGTGTTGGCTTCGTTCTTTATTCTTACCGGTATGGCAACGTTAATGATGTGGCTTGTGCGTAGGTTCTTTCCTGCATCGTGGAGTTATTTGTGGCGGCAGGGACTGGCCAATTTGTTCAGACCAAATAACCAAACTATCATCCTTATTGTGTCTATTGGGCTGGGTACTTTTTTCATCTGTACATTGTTTTCAATACAGTCCATGTTGCTGAACAGGATCAGTTTATCGGCCAGTGGAAACCAGCCCAACATGGTGTTGTTCGATATACAAACTGCACAAAAAGGCAAGGTAGCGGCGCTCGCAAAACAATATGAACTACCCATCATTCAACAGGTGCCGATAGTAAACATGCGGCTTGAACGATGGAATGGCAAAACCGCTGCTACCATGACCGCTGCGGACACTAATTTTTCGGGGCGGACTTTTACACGGGAGTACCGTGTTACCTATCGTGATTCATTAACGGCGTCGGAAAAGATAACTGAAGGAAAATGGCGCGGAACCGTTGATGCGCCGAATGGACCTGTCTATATTTCGGTTGAGCAGGGCTGGGCAAAACGACAGGATATGAAGATAGGTGATACAATGGTGTTTAATGTACAAGGCGCAATGGTGTCGACCATTGTAGGCAGTTACAGAGAGGTAGATTGGAACAGGATACAGACAAACTTTTTGGTGGTGTTTCCCAAAGGCGTGCTGGAAGATGCTCCGCAGTTTCATGTGCTGCTTACAAGAGTGGCAAGCGATTCCGCTTCTGCAAAGTTTCAGCAGGCGATGGTGCAGCAGTTTGCCAATGTTAGTATAATTGATCTTGGCCTGGTGCTAAAAACACTGGATGAAATATTGGAAAAAATAGCCTTTGTTATACGCTTCATGGCTGGCTTCAGTATTGTTACAGGGCTGGTGGTGCTCATTGCTTCGGTGCTCATTAGCAAGTACCAGCGCATACAGGAAAGTGTATTGTTGCGCACCCTTGGCGCCAGCCGCAGACAGATCCTATTTATTACAGCTTTGGAGTATTTCTTTCTTGGTGCATTGGCTTCCTTTACCGGCATCATCTTATCGCTGGCCGGAAGCTGGGCGTTGGCTAAGTATAGTTTTAAAACTACGTTCAGTGTTGAGCCGCTACCGCTGTTAATAGTATTTGTGGTTATTTGTTTGTTGACGGTGGTGATTGGGTTGATGAATATAAGTGGGGTGTTGAATAAGGCCCCATTGGAGGTGTTGAGGAGGGAAGGGTGAGAGAAGGGTTGGTGGTTGGGTGGGGGAAGTTGACAGAAGACAAGATAGTTGACTGATGACAGATGACGGTTGACAGGAAAAAAAGTAAAAAGTAAAACGACAATGTGAGTTTCTCACCAACTCGCTTTAGGTTTGGGGCTTTTTGGTTACCAACAGAGTCAAGATGAAGAGGCATCGTTGCCACAGTCTACCCCGTCCTTTTGCAGGGCTCGTTTCAAATGCAGTCTTTCATAGCATCGTGGTAAAAGAACCCTGAGCCTGTCGAAGAGGCCCTGGGTTTATCTAAATGTTACCCCGATCCTGTCGAAGGTGTTTACCTTTAGCATGTCGAAGGCGACTCTTATACTGTTTGTTGTTCAATATGGAAATCAGATTTTTAGGAACACATACTCAATATGATAGAATTGACCCTTCAACTATTTAATAATGATAAATAACTGGTACATCATAGAAGAAAATAAAACTTATGCGTCTGCATGTAAAAGGTATGAAGAAGTAAAATTGTCAGCAAAGGGATCAGATGAGCATAAGGAAAAAATGCTGCTTGCTTTACTCATTAACCAATACGAGGAAAAAAATAGCAAGTTACCCGAGGTAGACCCAATAGAATTGATTAAAATAAGAATGGAGGATTTCGGATATAAGGCTAATGACCTTGCCCGTGAATACGGTGATAAAGGAACGGTAAGTAAAGTATTGAATTATAAACAAACCTTATCACTCACAATGGTTAGAAAATTTAGTAAAATTTTACGCATCCCTTCTGACATGCTCATTAAGGAATATGCACTACAATCATAAGTAGCTTTTGTAACTTCAATTAAAAATTTAGCATTATGCTTGTTACGAAACAATCACTTGCGTTACACGAAACGGTACAACAGATGGGCTATGGTTCATTGGAAGATTTTGCCCTCGTAAAAGCAAAAGAAAAATTGTTGGAAGAAATAAAGATCTGTACGCAACACATTGAAAAGTTTGAAGAGAAATACGGAGTTGACTATACCGATTTTTTCAAAACCTTTCATCAATTAAACTTTTCTGTATTCGAAAAAGAAGAAGATAGCGCCGAATGGAATGCAGAATTAAAGCAACTCAATATTTTACAAAAAAGGTTAGTACGTCTTGCCTGATGATATCTACACTTGTACAATTTGCCGACTGTATAGTGTCTTTTGACATCCTAATCCACGAAACAAGAAGCGATTTGACGAAGACAAAAGTAAAAGCAGGTTTGCCAGATGGCTCCTTTATCTTTTTACGTGAAATAGTTATTCAAAATGCTCTGTTTGACTACTCTTACCATTGGCAAAATGCAGACGGCACACTCATCATAAGGTGGGATAACGCTGCCCATTATCCTTCTATATCAACCCATACTAATTATAAAAACGTGGGTACTGAGGCAAATGTTGAGTCTTCTTACGAAAAGAATTTGTTTGAGGTATTGACCTTTATAAGAACTCACTTGCGCGGGACGATATCATGTTGAGCTTGCCCAACTAGTTAAATATTAAGTTTATATAGCTACAAGCTCAATTCTTAAATGCGTTGGCTGAGGTATTGATTTACCGTCTTCTTTTTAATCTTCAAGATATAAAGTAATGGCATCTTTTATATTTTCTTTGGCTTCTTCTATCGTATCTCCACACGAATAACAGCCATCAAGGTCGGGCACTTTCGCCCAAATAGTTCCGTCTGTAGCTTTTTCAAATGTTACTAAAAAATTCATAATTCAAAATTACTTATTTCCAACCCGCTTTCTTTTTAATGTCGTTTAATACACCTATGGAAGGCTCTTTATTGCTGCCATGATCAGGTAATACTATTCTCATATCTGGTTTTCCAACGTGTTTAATAATCTTGTGGCTGCCTGCTTTGCCGGGCTAAATACCAGCCTGCTTCATTCAACTGTTTTATATTGTCTCTTACCTTCATTCGAAATAATTGATAAATATACCCTCTCTTACAAAAAATGCATGGTGAACACGATGATAACACTGTAAAAGGGGGTTCCGTAATCGTGACTTGTAAGGAGAACCCTTATTCATCATTTTTCTTTAAACTACGAGCAAGGACTCAGTAATTAAAGTCTACCAGGCATGAACACGAATAATCAAACGCCACGAAGAAAGCG
>JBBQVY010000032.1:0-32435 GCA_038211085.1 Chitinophagales bacterium
TTCCATCAGGTATAAAAAAAGAAATTGAAGCAGGCCAAACTTTTTGTATTGTTTAACATGAGCAATTTCGTGCCTGAGCCATCTTTTATTGAGCAGGAACTCCGACTTGGAGGTATTGTGTAAATGAATGGTTTTTCCTAATACCATTGCTACTTTTTCTTCTTTGAGCTTGAGGGCCGCAATCCTGGCTATCCACGAGTTTTCCTTAATTGTCACACTGATCATTCTACTTAATAAGGTTTGAGTTGAAAATAATAAACTGAAGGGAAAGGCTTTTATTAGACTGCTACATATTACATGCGGTTGCACGTTGAAGGCTCAACGGAATTATATTTCTTTAATTGATACAGAAGAACGGCAACCTGGTTGACCGGGAGAAAAAGCAGTTAATGGGTCTCGGAAACAAAGAGATATATTTTAAGACTGCCATTCATCTAAAACCTGTTGCGACTGGTTGGCGGTGTCAGGTTTTGCAATAATGTTATTGATGTTTCCTTTTTCGTCTATTAAAAAAGTTGTGCGGTTAATGCCCATATAGGTTTTACCCATAAACTTTTTTTCGCCATAAACGCCATAGAGTTCTACAATAGTTTTTTCTTCGTCTGCAACTAAAGGAAAGGGTAGCTCATATTTGTTTTCAAATTTTTTATGCTTTTTAATGCTGTCGTTACTTACGCCAATAACCTGGAAACCTTTGCCTGATAAACTTGAGTAGTTATCCCGCAGATTACAGGCTTGTGCCGTACAACCGGGGGTGTCGTCTTTAGGATAAAAATACAATACCACCTTTTTCCCAATAAAATTGCCCAGCGAAATAGATTCTCCATTTTGATCAACTGAGGTAAAATCCGGGGCTTTATCGCCTATATGTAATTGTGTCATTGTCTTTATTTAGAGTTGTTTGTGTAACCATTAACCTTACAGATTGTTTGAAATGGTACAGTTGCTAAAACTTACCGGTATATTTTAAATGATTTTTCAGTGATGTTTCCTGCCTCATCTGCAATTACAACTTTAAGAACATGCGGGCCTGCAGTTGTCTTCTCATCAAAGCTATGTATGAAGTAATCGCTTTTGCGGCTAAACATCAGCCACTTTCCATCAAGTTCCGCTCTAAAAAAGGAAAGTTCGCTAATGGCATCTTTTGCCAATATGGTTATAGATGGTTTTCCTTTTAAGTTACTTCCTGAAGACCAGCCTACCGGCTGTAAAGCAGGAGCTTCGGTATCAATAACCAGTTGAAAGCTACCCAGGTCTCTAAATCTGGCTTCCATCCAATCACCTTGCCACCAACCTTTTAACGCTTCTTTTTTACGGTTGCTGATCATTTGCATTACAACCTTACTTTTAAGGTTAGCAGGTAAATCGGGCCGGGCCTTTAATCTTACCGTAAAACTATCATGCACAGGCACCGTGTAATTGTGTAAGGTCTCTACCGAAGAAGCACTCGCTGCACTGCTTGCAGGGGTAGAGGTATGTTCAAAATAAACGGTATCGTAAAAAGCATTTGCCGAAAAGTCGGCTTCTGCATCTGGATAAGTCACTTTATTTGGTTGGCCCGGTAAAAGAACGTTAGAGGTTGAAACCACAGGAGAATTAAAAGCGGTGGGACTGAGTTTGATTTTGAATTTTAAGGTGGTTGTATTCCCCGGCACATCTTTCAACACAATGCGAACATCATGAATTTCAGTATCAGCCAGTGTAATTTTTCCATCGCTGGCTGTAGTGGGAAAAATGTGAATTTGATTGCCGGGTAGGCGGCTCAGGTGTTGTATCCAGCCCCCGGTTTTTGCCTTTGTTTTATAGTCAACAGAGGCATTAATGTATCGGGTATCTGCATAGGAAAAGTTATTAAGCTGGAAACCGCTTTGCAATACTTCATCAACATAAATTTCTGCCTGGTATAAGCCAAAGTTGAACGACCCATTTGACCTGTCAAATGCATTGATGCCAAAGCTTATAACAGGTGAATTGGTACTAATAATGCTGCTGACGCTAGTGTAGGCACTTCCCACTTTTTTAATGGGGATAGAAACGGGGGAGGTATTGTAAGTGGATTGCCGCCTGTCGTACAAGTACAACCTGCTAAAAGTAGGGGCTATGTTATCGGTAACAGGCAGGCCAAATAAAAAAGGGTTTAAATTATTTTCAGTATAGGTCTCCCTTATTTCAAAGTGAAGGTGGGGACCGGCTGAGCCACCCGTATTACCGCTTTTGGCAATAAACTGGCCTTTAGATACGGGAAACAAATTGGGTTTTATAAAAACGTCCTGTTCCCATTTTTCATCCTGGTACTGTAAGTTTTTTATATAGTTATTTAGATCGGGATAAAAATCGTTTAGGTGTGCATAAAGCGTTGTATAGCCATTTGGATGCGTAATATATATGGCCCTTCCAAAACCATATTGCTCAATTTTTACACGGCTAATGTAGCCTTCGGCTGAGGCATACACCGGCAGGTTTTCGCGTTGGTTGGTGCGTATGTCCAGGCCCATGTGAAAGTGATTGTTTCGTAACTCGCCAAAGTTTGCGGCCAGTTGTATTGGTATGCCAAGTGGATTTCTAAAATAGTTTTGCGGGTAGTTTACCACAGTAAAAAGCTGTGCAAAACTGTAGCTGAAAAAACTTGCAAAAAGTAATAGGAGAAAGAAAAACCTTTTTTGAATCATGCCGAAGATTTTGAATGAATTCCAACTATTGATATCATTGCCAGAATAGTAGATTTAATACAAGTCGCAAAAGTAAGCGGTGGGAACTGATACATGAATGATTTGCCGTTGAACTGAGCGTAGCAACGATGATGCCATGCCTGCAAGAGCCTGCTACCAAAAAACTGGTAGTAAATTTTAGCAACCATGTAAGCAATTCGACCTTACATTTGCCCAATTTGAATTTTTTATGCCAAGAGATACATCTATTCGTTCGGTATTGATTATTGGTTCTGGTCCCATAATTATTGGCCAGGCTTGCGAGTTTGATTACGCCGGCTCGCAGGCAGCCCGCAGCTTGCGTGAGGAAGGTATAAAGGTGTATTTAATTAATAGTAATCCCGCTACTATTATGACTGACCCTATGATGGCTGACAAAGTGTATTTGTTACCACTTACCGTTGAAAGTATTGAGCAGATTTTGGAGGAGAACCAGATAGATGCCGTATTGCCAACCATGGGTGGACAAACAGCTTTGAACCTTTGCAAAGAGGCGGATGAACTGGGCATTTGGGAAAAGTATAACTGCCGTTTAATTGGAGTAGATGTTGCCGCAATTGATACTGCTGAAGACCGGGAAAAGTTTAGGCAGTTAATGGTCAAAATAGGCATGCCCACGGCCCCAAGCCGCGTTGCCAATAGCATTTTAGAGGGCAAAGAATTTGCGCAGGAAATTGGCTTTCCGCTGGTGATACGTCCATCGTTTACTCTTGGTGGTACCGGGGGAGGTTTTGTACATGGAAAAGAAGATTTAGACGAGGCTTTAGAGAAAGGCTTAAAGGCATCGCCTATGCATGAAGTGCTGGTGGAGAGAGCTGTATTAGGCTGGAAGGAATATGAACTGGAATTGCTACGCGATCAAAACGATAATGTAGTAATTATTTGTACAGTTGAAAACGTTGACCCAATGGGGATACATACAGGTGATAGCATAACTGTTGCTCCTGCAATGACGCTAAGTGATACTGCCTTCCAGGAGATGCGTAATAAAGGAATACTGATGATGCGTAGCCTCGGTAATTTTTCGGGAGGATGTAATGTGCAGTTTGCACTTAATCCCGATACAGAAGAGCTGATTGCGGTGGAAATTAACCCGAGAGTTAGCCGTTCTTCTGCTTTAGCAAGTAAGGCTACCGGGTACCCTATTGCAAAGGTGGCAGCCAAGCTGGCTATTGGCTATAACCTGGACGAGCTGAAAAACCAGATTACGCAAACTACCTCAGCCTATTTTGAACCTGCATTGGACTATGTAATTGTAAAAATGCCCCGCTGGAACTTTGATAAATTTAAAGGGGCCAACGATACACTCGGCCTTCAAATGAAGAGTGTTGGTGAAGTAATGGCTATTGGTCGCAGTTTTACCGAGGCATTGCAAAAGGCTTGTCAAAGTTTAGAAAATGAAGCGGTAGGTTTAGGATACTATGGCAAGAGTTTAATGAAAACTGATGAGTTGGTTGAATACATAAAGGTGCCGAAGTGGGATAGAGTTTTTAGAATTAAAGATGCGCTTATGGCGGGTGTAACCGTTAAAACTATTGCGCAGGCAACAGGTATTGACCGCTGGTTTTTGTTTCAGATCCAAAAGATTTGTGACATTGAAAAAGAGTTGATGAACTATACCATTGAAAGCCTGCCCGAGGCCCTGTTAAGAGATGCTAAGAAAAATGGTTTTGGCGATGAGCAGATTTCCAAGATTTTAAGAAACTGTACGGAACAGCAGGTATACGATAAAAGAAAAGCTTTAGGTATTAACAGGGTGTATAAAATGGTTGATACCTGTAGTGCCGAGTTTGAAGCTAAGACACCTTATTTCTACAGTACATTCGAATAAACTATTTATAACATTTTTGATGTGAGGCTGCTGTAAACAGGCAGCCTTTCTTTTTGTAATTTGCAGCTCCGGTACTAACACATCATAGTATTACATAATGCCGCAACATTCTTCTAACCAGGTATTTCAAACCTCTAACCAGGGCAGGTGGAAACGTTTTAAATGGGGAACCCGATTTATTACTTTCTGTATTTTGCTGTCGGGTGTCATCATTTTTATTGCATTAAAAACGCAATATATACCCACGCTTCCCATTGAAGGAATTGCCAAAAGGGCTATACAGCAAAGGCAAAAGTTTATTGAAAAATCGTTGAAGCTGCCTGCCCAGGATAAGGGTTTTAAAGATTTTATAAATACCAAATGGTCAAAAGGAAAGGGATGTGGAGAAGCGCCTTCCATGCCTGTAACAGCTTCTTTAAAATCATGGCAATCGCCGGCAGGTATCAGGGCGGCATTTTATGTAGCCTGGGATCCTCAATCTTTTTTCTCTTTAAAGCGGAACATCAGCAAATTAAACCTGGTTATACCCGAATGGTTTTTTTTGGATGAAAATGCTGACACCATTAAAACCAGTATTGACAAGCGGGCCTTTGATGTAATTAAAGAATCGGGAGTTTCAGTGGTGCCCATGCTTACCAACAACATTCATGAGAAATGGAGGGGCGATGTAGTACATAGAATTATAAACGATCCGGTAAAAAAAGAGAGATTGATCAGTGATTTAATCCGGCTATTACAGCAAAATCATTTCCAGGGTATCAACATAGATTTTGAAGAGTTAATAGAAACAAAGAATGAGGTTTTGGTAACTTTTCAAAAAGAGTTGTACCAGCGTTTACATGCGCAAAATTTGATAGTTACGCAGGATGTTATTCCCTTTAATGAAGATTACAATTATACGGCGCTTAGTAATTACAACGACTACTTGTTTTTAATGGCATACGATGAACATTCAGCTGATGGAACGCCTGGTGGCATTAGTAACCAGCGATGGATGGAAGCAGCGCTGGATGAAATGGCAAAACATGTAGACACCAGGAAAATAATACTGGGCATGGCAGGCTATGGTTACGATTGGAAGCCTGGTAGCCCTGCTGCAACTGTAACTTACCAGGAAGCCCTTAGTACCGCCAGGGAAAGTGATGCAGTAGTGGCTTTTGATAATGATACTTACAATCTTCATTACGATTATTATGATGATCAGGACCTTCTTCACAAAGTATATTTTACTGATGCCGGTACCAACTTTAACACCCTGCGCTTTGCAACTGAATATGGTGTTGCCGGAACAGCTTTGTGGAGGCTTGGCAGCGAGGATAGCCGACTCTGGGAATTCTACGACAAGGACATGAGCAAGCCTGCCTTGTCAACTTTCAATTTTGCAAAGTTTAATAAAGTTGAAAGCAGCAACGATGTGGATTATATAGGTGAAGGCGAAGTGCTGGATGTAGTGGCTGAGCCCAGGAGCGGCAGGATAACCCCGGAAATAGATACAGCACATATGTTGATTAGTGAAGAACGTTATGATTCACTACCATCCATGTTTGTAGTAAAGCGCTGGGGCAAGCCTGCTACAAAACAAATGGTATTGACTTTTGATGACGGGCCTGACCCCACCTACACAAGGCAGGTGCTTGACACACTTGCAAAATACCATGTACCTGCTTCCTTTTTTATTGTTGGTATTGAAGCAGAAACCAACATTCCGCTGGTGAAAAGAACTTATGCTGAAGGGCATGAAATCGGTAACCATACCTTCTCTCATCCCAACATGGCAGAGGTTAGCCATAAACGTGCATTCTTTGAAATGGATGCTACTCGTTTGTTGATAGAGTGCATTACCGGCCATACAACTATTATGTTTAGGGCGCCCTACAATGCAGATAGCGAGCCTGAGAAAATGGAAGAACTTATTCCTGTGCAGTTAAGCCGCAAACGCAATTACTTAACCATTGGCGAAAGCATTGATCCTGAAGACTGGCAACCGGGCATAACAGCAGATTTAATCTTCAATCGTATTGTTCGTAGCCAGGATAATGGTAATATTATTTTGTTGCACGATGCCGGGGGCGACCGAAGTCAAACGGTAAAAGCATTGCCACGCATTATCAAATATTTTCAACAACAGGGGTATACGTTTACAACGGTAGCCAACCTTTTAGGTAAAACAAGAGAACAGGTCATGCCACCTGTACCAAAAGGTGCAGGATACCGTAATGTGCAGATTTATCTGGTTATTCTTGAGGGGATTTATTATGCTGGACATATCCTTTTTTCTATGTTTATAGTCTTCCTGGTGCTGGGTATATCCAGGTTATTGCTAATGGCTTTTCTTGCCTTTAAACAACAAGTAAAAGAGAAGAATACAATATATAATGTTAGTGATGAAAAACCACTGGTTAGTATAATAGTGCCGGGTTATAATGAAGAGGTGAATGCGGTGAATTCGCTGGAAAATTTATTAAAGTGCGACTACGAAAACTTCAATATTTTATTTATTGATGATGGCAGCACCGATAACACTTATGAGAAGGTGAGAGAAGCTTTTTTACATCACCCAAAAATAAGTGTACTAAGCAAAGTAAACGGTGGTAAAGCCTCAGCCCTGAATTTTGGAATTGCGCAAACTACAGCAGATTATGTTGTATGTATAGATGCTGATACAAAACTAAAATCGAATGCAGTCAGCCTGATGATGCGTCACTTTTTAACAGGTAGAGAATTGGACCAGAAACCTGTTGGTGCCGTGGCAGGTAATGTTAAAGTAGGCAACGAGGTTAACATGATTACCCGCTGGCAAAGCATAGAATACATAACCAGCCAAAACTTTGACAGGAAGGCTTTTGCTTACATAAATGCAATAACCGTAGTGCCGGGTGCAATTGGGGCATTTAAAAAGGAAGCACTGATAGATGCGGGTGGGTTTACTACCGATACATTAGCAGAAGACTGCGACCTGACCATAAGAATTTTGAAGGCCGGTTACAGCATAGAAAATGAGAACGATGCCATTGCCATGACTGAAGCACCGGAAAGTGTAAAGCAATTTTTAAAACAGCGGTTCAGGTGGAGTTTTGGAGTTATGCAAACTTTCTGGAAACATCGCGATGCATTATTCAACACTAACTACAAAACACTGGGTTGGATAGCCTTGCCAAACATCTTGCTGTTCCAGTTTATTATTCCTGTTTTTTCGCCTTTGGCGGATGTGTTAATGATAGCCGGTTTATTTACAAACAATGCTGCTATTATTGGCCGATACTATTTATTGTTTATGGTGGTGGATATGGCCATAGCTCTAATGGCTTTCACTTTTGAAAAAGAAAAAATTAACAAACTAGCCTGGCTTATCCCGCAGCGTTTTGGTTACCGCTGGCTTATGTATGTGGTATTATTCCGCTCATTCAGGCGTGCTATAAAAGGTGAGTTACAAAGCTGGGGCGTGCTAAAGAGAACCGGTAATGTGAAGGATTTTGCAACGGAAAACATAATTGCGTAGCTGTAATTATTCATAAAACTTAGAATGAGGCAGGTTGAATAAAATGGCCCAGGTAGTTGGAAATTTCCATTACCTGGGCCATTTGTAATATTAGCTATTAACGGGCCGGTTACAAATTGGTTTGCACGTATTTTAAAAACTCGTTTCTTTTATCTGCATCAGCAAATGCTCCGCTGTACTCTGATGTTACGGTACTGCTGGTTTGGTCTTTAATACCACGGCTTGAAACACACATGTGAGTGGCGTCGATCATTACAGCTACATCTTCGGTTTCCAAAACTGATTTAAGCTCGTTTGCAATTTGAATGGTCAAACGTTCCTGCACCTGCGGGCGTTGGGCAAAATATTGAACGATGCGGTTTATTTTTGACAGGCCAATAACCTTTCCCGAAGAAATATAGGCTACATGCGCTTTACCAATAATCGGAACAAAATGATGTTCGCAGTTTGAGTAAAAAGTGATGTTTTTTTCAACCAGCATTTCATTATACTGATATTTGTTTTCAAACAACGAGATGCCGGGTTTGTTTTTCGGGTCAAGTCCTTTGAAAATTTCCTTCACATACATTTTTGCTACTCTGCCTGGTGTTCCCTTCAAACTATCATCGGTCAGGTCTAAGCCCAGTGTATGCATAATTTCCCTAAAATGGCGGCTGATGATCTTTATTTTTTCCTCATCGTCTATATCAAAAGCATCAGGCCTTATAGGTGTGTCATAGGAAGTTCCAATGTGTTCTTCACCCACTTCGTCGTCAAAATCTTCGATAAAGAGCTTTTTCTTTGGTAGGTTTAGTACCATTCCATTTTGTTTCATATAATGATTTATAGGTTTTGGGTAATTTACTCCGTATTGTTTTACTTTCTGGTTCTAAATGTTAAACAAAAATAACAGAGGCATTATAAGTAACATCTATAAATCAATAAGGTTGATATTAATTTTAAAAAAGAAATGTGAATACCGTGCTAGCAGGTTATTTAGGGGACTATTGAACTCAATAGCATTTATGACATTTTTTGCGGTAATATTTGAAGGGTCCAAAAGGGTAATTGCTATCTTACTATCCACAATTGAATTGAACTAATGACCCATAAAACAAAAGGTATTGTATTGCGAACGGTTAAGTATGGCGAAACAAGTGTTATAGTCTCGGTGTATACAGAGCTTTTTGGTATTCAATCTTACCTGGTAAAAGGCGTTAGGCAAACAACAAAAAAATCAGCAGGTAAGGCCATCTATTTTCAGCCAGGTGCATTGCTGGATATGGTAGTTTATCATAACGAACTGAAAAATTTAAACTTTATAAAAGAATACGAATGGAGTTATTTATATGAAGAGGTATTGTTTAATGTGGTAAAAAATACGGTAGCCATGTATGTAATTGAAATGTTACAACACAGTCTTAAACAACCGGAAGCCAACACCGAGTTATTTTATCTGGCAGAGGATACTTTAAAACAATTGGATAAAGGCACACCTACCTTAACTGCAAATTTGCCACTGTATTTTTCGTTGCACCTTGGTGGGGAGTTGGGTTTTAAAATACAGGGAGCCTACAATATGGATACACCTGTGTGCGATTTGCTCGAAGGGCACTTTACTGCAGAACGTCCTAATCATTCTTATTATCTCGACGAAAAGGCTGCAGCACTTACTTCGCAATTATTAAGCTTAAATTTTTACAACGATCTTGAAATCATATCGATTGAGAGAAATATGCGCAGGGATTTGATGGTAGCATATCAACAATATATTGCCTTGCATGTGGTTGATTTTGGAGAATTGAAAAGCCTGCCCATTTTGCAGCAAATATTGAGCTGATATATTTTCTATAACTTCAATAAAACTGTGATATGGAAGTTTTGGAACAAATACCTAAGACGGCTTTGGATGTTTTCAGGCTATTGCCTGAAGGAACGTTGTGCGAAGTAATCGATAACATTTTATATATGTCTCCTGCACCAAAGTATACACATCAAAGGTTAATCGCTCTGTTTTATAAACAGATAGATGCCATTGTTTCTTCCCGGCATTTAGGTGAAGTTTTTTTCTCACCTGTTGATGTTTACTTTGAATCACAAATTTCTGCAGTGCAACCGGATCTATTATATATTTCAAATGCAAACAAAGGCATTTTGAACGATGACGGTTATATCTATGGCGCACCAGATCTTGTAATTGAGGTTCTTTCATCTGATAAAAAAAGAGACCTTGTTTTGAAGAAGCACCTGTATGAAATAGCCGGAGTGAAAGAATATTTTGTTGTAGATCCAGAAACAAGAAGAATACATTTCTTCACCCTGGAAAATCAGGTTTTTAAATTGAACTATGAAGAAATTGGTGTTTTCAAATCGCCACTTCTCAACTTTAGTTTTACTTTTTAAATTAACCTTGTTACGGTGCTTAGGTCACTGCTGAGCAATAATACTCCCGGCTTTTTCTCTTTCTCAAAACTGCCCAGACTATCATCCATTTTTAAGGCCCTGGCTCCATTTATAGTTGCCCACCTCAAAAGTGTTTCGCCTGTTATAAATGGATAATTGTCTTTTATCAATCTTATTTCGCTAAGTATATCTAATGAGTGATTGCTTGTCAGGCTGTCGGTGCCCAGCACTATCTTGCTATCAGCACTTACTAATCCCATCAAATCAGGCAACTGGTTTTGAATATACTTATTGGCATTTGGGCACAGGCACCAAAAGAGGTCCTGCTTGTATAATTGTGCTTGTTCATTTGCATAGGTGATATCTGCTAACGATGTGTAAGTATTATGTACCAACAGGACAGTAGCAGCATTTTTTAAATAATGATAATAGGAGGACAGGCTAGTTTTTCCGGTGGCCTTATAATGGGTATTATCAAGTTTCATTAGCTCGTACATTCTAATGAAATCTCCGGTGCCCTGCATAAAAAATTCATCTTCAAAACTCGTCTCCTGGTTGTGTATGCTGGCAACTTTGTTTTGAAAATAAGGAGCAATATGGTTCCAGAGCATATCCGAAACTGAATAAGGGGCATGGGGTACAATAGATGTATTACTGGTTATTTTTTCAAAAGCATCATAGGCTGTTTTACTTCGCAAAAAACGCTCATCAGCCACCCCTGGTAACCAGCCGCTGGCTTCAACAAAATTGTAATAGGCCATCAACCCCTTTTGCTTTTGAATGGCAGTAAGCGTATTGTTGCAAATGTCGCCTACAGCCACAATTCCATTTTGCAGCATCTCCTTCTCGCCACTTTCAATAGCGGCTAATATTTCTTCTGCCTCAAAATGTCTTTGCGTAACCACTTTGTACACAAAATCTATTAATCCTGTGTTCTCAGGTATTAACCCTTTCATGTGGCTCAATTCCAAATGGCAATGACAGTTAATTAAACCCGGACTGATTATTCCATCCACTAATATTATTTCATCACCCGCTTCATCTACTTCTACTATTTCTTCTATCCTGCCCGTTTCATCCGTAATTAAAACTTTGCTTTCGTCAAGCATTTCAAATCCTGTAAATAAGTGCGTTGCGCTAAATTTTTTAAATCTCATTTGTAGTTAAGTAAGAAGCGCAAAGGTTATGCAATGACAGGGAAAGGCTTAACTTTACCGCCATTATTTTTAAGGTCTGTCTTTAGAAGCGGACCTTTTTTTAAAAATAATCATCTAAAAAAAGTAATCTGTGATTGATAAACTGGAAGCCATTAAAGGCCGTTTTCAACAGGTTGGTGTTGCCTTAACCAATCCTGAAATAATTAATAAACAAAAGGAATTTCAACAATTAAGCAAAGAGTATAGAAGCCTGGAAAAAATTATTGTGCCGTTTGAAGAATACAAGCGGGTATTAAACGATTATGATTTTAGTAAAGATGCTCTAAACAGTACAGACGAAGATTTAAGGGAGTTGGCTAAAATGGAAATGCCCGAACTGGAAGAGAAGAAGGATTTGTTAGAAAAACAACTTACCAAACTGCTAATTCCAAAAGATCCGCAGGACGATAAAAATGCTATTTTGGAATTACGTGCCGGTACCGGTGGAGATGAGGCGAGTCTTTTTGTTGGTGATCTTTTAAACATGTACCTGCGTTACTGCAGCAAACGTGGCTGGAAGGCAGCAATTATAAGCGAAAGTGAAGGAACAGTTGGTGGCTACAAAGAAGTATTGGTTGAGGTGCAGGGCGAAGATGTTTACGGGACATTGAAATTTGAAAGTGGCGTCCACAGGGTGCAAAGGGTGCCTAACACTGAAACACAGGGGCGGGTACATACTTCGGCAGCAACTGTTGCCGTAATGCCCGAGGCCGAAGAAATAGATTTTGAATTAAACCCTGCCGATGTAAAAATGGAAACCGCCCGAAGTGGTGGTGCAGGCGGACAAAATGTAAACAAGGTTGAAACTAAAGTTTTACTTACCCATTTACCCACGGGTACGGTAGTTGTTTGTCAAACAGAGCGCAGCCAGTTGGGCAATCGGGAGAAAGCTATGACTATGTTACGTTCCAGGCTTTATGAGGAACAGGTTAGGAAACAGGAAGATGAAATAAGCAGACATAGAAAAACCCTTGTAAGTACGGGAGACAGGAGTGCTAAGATCAGGACATACAATTGGCCACAAGGCAGAGTTACAGATCATAGAATCGGCCTGACTTCTTACAATTTAGATGCAGTGGTTAATGGTGAAATAGATGAATTTGTTGAGCAGTTGCAAATGGCAGAAAATGCCGAAAAAATGACCAGCCAAACCAATTAGTTTTTTAATTGGATCATCACCTGCAAAATATAAATACCTTTTACAAAATTCTTTACCAACCTTAAAAGTATAATTATGCTAGAGCAACTTAAGTCACTTGTGCAGGAATATGCAGGTGATGCCATTATTACCAACCCGGCAATTCCTAACGACAAAAATGAAGAGGCTGTAGGGCTGGCATCTCATTCAATTTTAGATGGGTTAAAAAATGCAATTTCTACTGGTGGTGTTGATGAGGTCAGCAATATGTTTAATGGTGGTGATCAACAAGTGGCCCAATCGGCAGTTACCCAAAATATCAAAGGAAATTTTGTAGAAAAACTGATGAGTAAGTTAGGATTGGATCATGGGATGGCTTCACAAATTGCCAGCTCGCTAATACCTATGGTAATGGGTAAATTGGTACATAAAACCAACGATCCTGCTGATAGCAGTTTTGACCTGTCAAGTATTTTGGGAAGTTTAACGGGTAGTGGAAATGTGGGTGACGTATTAGGTAAGCTGACTGGTGGTAACAAAACCGACACTAATGAAGGCGGTGGTGTAATGGATAAATTAAAAGGTTTATTCAATTAAGGCTTTGATCGTAGTTCCATACTCTTATTTAAATACTCTTACACCTAAAGCAGCATATTTTCATATGCCAGCATCTTATACATGACCGTCAATTAATATTTTGATCTTCTATGAAAATTTTGTCGTGTATAGTGTGTGTTATAATTCTATCTCCACTTGCTTTATTAGCACAACTAGGTTGGCAGACCGGAATTAAGGGGGGCGTAAGTGTTCCAAAACTGAGGGCACCTTCAAGTGCTAACAGCTCTTATAGCGATGGTTTTCAAACAGTTGTTGGTCCCCAGGCTGGGTTGATTGCAGAATATCGCTTCAATCCTTTGTTTTCCATTCAAACGGAATTTAATTATTCTACCCAGGGTGGTGAAAAAAGTGGGGATCAACGCATACGTACCAGCGACTTTAAAGCATACATTCCTGCCGGTTTTAACCTTCCTGAATATTTGTACGCCAACTTCAAAAACAAGATCTCCCTGGTTTATCTGGAACTTCCAGTAATGGCTAAATTCAGTTTTCCATTAGCCAATAAATATCGATTATCGGTGTACGGTGGGCCTTATGCAGCATACCTCATAAAAGCTGAAGGCGAGGCCAGTGGCAAGAGTAAAATTTATACCGATCCTCAGAAAACCGCCCAGTTTACTTTTAATGGTATGGCATTGGGCGAGGTTGATTTTACAAGAAAAGAAGATATTTTAGAACAATTATCTAAGAGTAATTTTGGTTTGCAGGGCGGTTCAGCCATAGAGTATCCCATGGGAAAAATAAATTACTTTTTTGCGCTGGGCGGTAACTACGGGTTTAAACGTGTTCAGAAGGACCCAAACTTTGGTAACAATAAAACAGGTGGACTCACTGTAAGCCTGGGGTTGACAACCAAATTATAATTCATACCAGGCAGGCACATTCATTCATTTTTTCTCAATAATATTGATGTTGTTAGTTTAACATTCCCCAAATGTTTGCTTAACATATACTTTTCATCTCCTATCTTAATTTTGGCCTTGTTATTGTTGATGAGGAGTTTCAATAGATTTTCATCATTTTTTGTTTAAAAATCATTAACAATTTGGGTGATCTGGCTGGCACCGATTTTGTATTAATAGAATTAGGATTACATTAAAACGTAGTCAAATTTTCTCATAAGCAGTTAGTTTTGGTTGCGGCCCCGATTTCTATCGGGGCCTACTTTTTTTTACCATGTTTAGTTTTTCCCTGGCAACAAAATAAGCTAAGAAAGTGCCCAGGGCATCAACCAAAATATCAGCTAACTCAAAAGACCTGAAGGGCACAAAATAAAATTGCACAACTTCCATTAAGGCTCCATAGATAATTGTAAGAATTGCAATAATTAAAAACCATTTTTGTTTTTGACCATTTGACTTACCAGAGGCTTTAAACGGTCGATAAAACAGCCAGTTAAGTATAAAAAACATGCCCGTGTGAACAATCTTGTCCAGGCCTTTTATTGAAAAAAAACCTGACTTTGGAAATTCGTTGCCGGGCAAAACCAGCAAAACAAAAGTGATAATAAAAAAAATTATGGGGATTGTGAAAGACACTTTTTTCATGCTGCTTTGTTAATTTGCAATGTAGCCAAAAAAAGAAAGGGGCCACCCCTGGCCCCTCTTCCATCTGAAAAACCCCGCTAAAACTTAGCTTTTTGGCAAAACCACGGTATCGATTACATGTATAACACCGTTACTTTGGTTTACATCTTTAATTGTTACCATACTCATCCCACCTTTTTCATCCTGAAGTAGGATGTTTTTGCCTTTCATTGAAAAGCTCAACTCTCCTCCTTGTACAGTTTTAGCTGTAAACTTTCCACCATTCTTTTTAATCATTTCCATTAATGTAGTGCTGTTGATTTTTCCGGGAATAACATGGTAAGTAAGCACTGCACTTAACGCAGGTTTGTTCTCTTCTTTCAATAAAGTTTCAACAGTGCCAGCTGGCAATTTTGCAAAGGCTTCGTTTGTTGGGGCAAATACTGTAAAGGGGCCTGCACCTTGTAAAGTTTCAACAAGGCCTGCTGCTTTTACTGCTGCTACCAATGTGGTATGGTCCTTACTGTTTACTGCATTTTCAACAATGTTTTTACTGGCATACATTGCTGCGCCACCTACCATTATAGTTTTTTCCTGGGCATTAATTCCAGATGATAATAAAGAAATCGATGCAAATAAAATAGATAGTAGTTTAAGGATTTTTTTCATTTTAGTTTCAGTTTTAATTTATGTTTTTTGTGCTTTTATCTACGGGGCACAAGCATTCATGGTTTCAAAAATCAATGTTTTAGAAGTAAAATTTTGGTAGCTGCAAAACTGTTTACCGAAGGCTGATTTAAGTTGCTTTTTGATGCAACAAAAAAGATATAAGCTGTATAAGCTAAGGGTAGATTTAAAAGGGGAAAACTATGTTGTTGCGAATTGCCACTTGTGCATTACTGCTTTCAAAGTTTCTAAAAATACGGGCTTCATTAAAAAGTCTTTCATGCCAACATTTAAACAGGCTTCTTCATCTTCTTTAAATGCATTTGCAGTTAATGCAATAATTATTGGCTGATCTTCTTCATTGTAAAATGAGAGTATGCATTGAGTTGCCTGCAGCCCATCCATTTCAGGCATTTGAACATCCATAAAAATGTAGTGATATTTATTTTTACAAGCCATATCAATTGCTTTTTTTCCATCGTTTGCTACATCAATGGTATAGCCCATAATTTTAAAAAGACGGGTGATGATCATTTGGTTTAGAGGGTTATCTTCTGCCAACAATATTTTAATATCATCTTTAAAAACGTCTATTTCATCATGTAACAGTGATGCGGTACTTGCCTCAGATTTTGCTGGTTTAAAAGGAATTGTTACAGTAAATACTGATCCTGTCCCTTCAACGCTTTCCACCTTAATTTGTCCGTTCATTAACTGGACAAGCTTTTTACAAATTGACAAGCCCAGGCCTGTTCCTTCAAATTTGCGGGTAGAGGAATTATCGATTTGTGTAAATGGCGTAAACAATTGTTCAATGTGATCCTTATGTATGCCTATGCCGGTATCAGTTACTGTAAAGCAAATAAGGTGTTCATCTGCTGATTGTTGCAGGAGAGTAACATCTACTGTAATACTACCAAAATCAGTAAACTTAATAGCGTTACTTATAAGGTTCAGCAATACCTGTTTTACCCGTACAGCATCACCACAAACCCAGTTGGGTAGTGATGTGTCCATATGAAGGCTCAGCTCAATTTTCTTTTTTAGAGATTTTATCCTCGGCGTAATTATAATCAATACCTCTCTTAATGCTTCAGGAAGATTGAAACTGTAACAGTTTACCTGCATCTTGTTTGCTTCAATCTTTGATATATCCAGTATATCATTTATGTTATTCAGTAATTGATCGCTGCATGCCTGCATGGTAAACAAATACGCTTTTTGGGCGGGAGTTAATTTTTCTGCAAGTAACAATTCTGTAGTGCCGATAATTCCATTTATAGGCGTTCTTATTTCATGGCTCATATTAGCCAGAAATTTTGATTTGGCCTGTGTTGCTTCTTCAGCTTCCTGCTTTGCTTTTAATAGTTCCTGCTGCTTTAATTCCAGTTGTTGTTTACTTTCATTCAGCTTGGTTTGTTCTACATCATAACTATGTTTAAAAAGCATGATCAACAATCCTAAAAGAAAAACAGAGAAGAAACCCGTTATGTAATTATCAAGATGTTTTATGTGCTCATTAGGATAATTTACTACCCAGCCGGGTTGAATGCTTTCGACCCAGAATGCAAGCAGGAGCGAGCCCATAACAAGTAGCGTAAAACCTGCATAATGTTTCCTGGGCAATAGCAAAATGCCCAGTCCAAGTAAAAGCATATACATTAATAACATGGGGCTTTCAATACCTCCATTTAAAAACCATGCAGCAAAAAAAAATGCAAGTGTGATCAACAAAAATGAAGCAACATGTTTTTTATATGTCTTCTTAAAGCGGGAGGTATAGAAAAGATAGAAATAACAAATACTTAGAAGAAAACTTACAACTGATAACCATGGGGTGAGTTGTAGGGTAAGGTTAACTATAAATGTTGACAAACAAATTACAAATGAGATAAAGGAAACAAGATTAAAAATCTTGTGCTCCATCTCCATTTGACTGTTGTAAATGTCAAAAAAATAGTAAATGCGTTTCATCAGTTTAGGGATCAATACAAAAGAACGCTGGTAAGGGATAAAAATTGTGTTTTAATAACGAGGAGTTATCAAAATCTAAATTGTACCCATTACAAATAATTGATCCATTGTAGGTGCAGGGCTGCCCCCAACTTTTTCGAGTGTAATAGCAAAAGCCTGCGCTTTGGGTATGTTTTTCATTTTGCACAAACTGGTGCATTGTGGGTCTAGCATGCCTGCATCTACGGGTTTGCCATCAACTAAAGCCCATAACTGGTATTGTTGATTTTTATCTGGGGCTGGTAATTTATTTGTTAGAAGATAAACGTCTTTGGTCTTTGAATCCCAAAACACCGTAGTCATATTATCCTTTTTATGAGCGGGATCCTTCAATTGCACCATAGCCACTGATGGATCGGCCATCATCTCGCTTGCAGACTGGTAGTTTTTTAGATTTGTTTGAAAAACCTGGTTGTTTGCCTGCAGTGTGTTGCGTTCGTTTATTAAAGCAGCATATTCGTTTTTGGTAGAAGTGTAGCGGTTATAAAGCAACAAATTGCCAATAGCACTCACTATGAACAACATAATAGAAGCTGCTGCTAAATATTTCCAATTTGTGTTTGATGAGTAGATAGACGGAACCCGATTTTCGTTGGTTAGATTGCTGTTATGAGCAACATGCATTGGAGCTACACTTTTATAAGTGAGGGGGTCTTGAAAACTTAAAGCTGCCAAAAGCTGTTCTTTAATTTCTTTTGGGGGCATTACTGCATTTTTTAAAGCCTGCTCCTGTATTGCAATAGAAAAGTCATCAATAGCTTGCTGCACCTCAGGATATTCTTTCCTTAGTCTCTCAATCTCAAGTACATCTTCCGGGTCGGCAAGACCCAGTACATAACTCTCGATTATTCCACTTTCTATGTAAACTTTTATTTCCACTAGTTACCTTATAAGTTGTTTTAATTGTGACAAAGCACTTCTCATTCTCGTTTTTACAGTACCCAAAGGAATGCCCAGCATTTTTGAAATTTCATCCTGGGTAAAGCCCTCGAAATATGAAAGGATAATCAATACTTTATAATCTTCTTTTAAACCGTTAACTACCTTTTTTAATCCAATTTTATCAGTATTGGTTTCAGTGCTGCCTCCGGCGAAATAGACATGCTCTGTTAACTCCCGATTTTGCTGTTGTTTTTGGTAACCCTTACTTCTTACGGCATCGATACTTGCGTTTCTTGCTACGTTTAACATCCATGTAAATAACCTGCCTTTAATGTTATCGTAACTCTCAATTTGTTTCCAAATTTTTATAAATACTTCCTGCAATACATCGCTTGCTAAATCTTTGTCGGGTACAATATTTAGGATAATGCTGTACAATGCTCCGGAATAATGATCGTACAGATAACTAAAAGCACTCTGTTCACGTTGCTTTAGCATCAATACCAATTCACTTTCTGAATATGTATTAACTGAGTTCAAGTAGCGGGGAAGTGGGTTTAAGCCTTAAGGCTGATGGATTACAATTATTTACGGTAAATTTTTATCGGCGGTTTCTTAGCCTACCAATTGCTGGTAACTTTCTTTTGAAAGCAATTTT
Organism: Chitinophagales bacterium; assembly: GCA_038211085.1. Taxonomy (GTDB): domain Bacteria; phylum Bacteroidota; class Bacteroidia; order Chitinophagales; family Chitinophagaceae; genus Segetibacter. The sequence continues at coordinate 19,118 of JBBQVY010000032.1, forward strand.
TCTATATCGCTTTTATCTGCTATGGTTATTTTAACCATCCAGCCTTCGCCATAGGGATCGCTGTTAACCAATTCGGGTTGATTGGCCAGTATAGGATTAATTTCAGTTATAGTTCCCGAAAGAGGCAGAAAAAGGTCACTTACTGTCTTTACAGCTTCTACACTACCAAACACCTCGTTAGCTGCCAACTGCTTTCCTTTTGTATCAATGTCCACATAAACTATATCGCCTAACTCACTCTGGGCAAAGTCTGTAATACCAATTGTTGCTTCATCGCCATCAATTTTAATCCACTCATGGTCTTTTGTATAATAAAGATTATCGGGATAGTTCATGTAGTTATTATTTTTAGTTTACAAATATTTATTAAATATAAGACAGCCTAATTAAGCAATTTGATTTTCATAGTAACGTTTTCAAGCGGACGATTGTTTGGCCCTATGCCTTGTTGCGCAATTTTATCTATTACTTCAAGTCCACTGATCACTTCTCCAAACACGGTATAATTCTGATCTAAAAAGGGAGAGCCACCAATGCGTTTATATATTTCCATTTGTGCAGGAGAATTTCCACCTACAGGCTTTTGTAGTTTAGCTACATCTTCGTCGGTTTGTACCTTACCCTGTACAATATAGAATTGGCAATTACTACTGGCTTTTTGCGGGTTGTTATCCCGGGCTGCAGCAAGGGCTCCTTTTTTATGAAAAAAAGATGCGTTCATTTCAGCAGGTATTCTATCACCGGGGGCTGCTCCGTTACCCAACATAACTTCACTTGTAGCATTTTTGCTCATAGGGTCACCACCCTGTATCATAAACTGGCTGATGACTCTATGAAATAATAGGCTGTCGTAAAAACCAGTACTTACCAGTTTTATAAAATTATCGCGGTGCAGAGGGGTGGCATTATAGAGCCTGGCTATCATGGTGCCGTATTTGGTTTCAATTTGAACCATACGCTCCGTGCTTACATTTTGTACTGAGGGCTTATCAACTGTTGTTTTATTATAGGCTGGTGTTGCAGTTATTTTTGTTTTTGAAACAGCAGGTGTCTTTTTAGCTTGCCCCACACTATTAAAAACTATACACACGCATAATACATAAACACAAAAAAGCTTCTTCATGGTTTAGATTCCCTTTGTTTCAAAATAAAGTAAAATATGATCCTTTAAAATATTTTCCTGTTCCATCAGGCTCCATGATGGTATTTCTTTTAACTGTTTAAAGTGAGGCCACCCTTCAGTGTCAACACTTTCAATTTCGTAATAAGAGCTTTGACTTAAAAGTGTACAAACGGCTACGTGCATTAAATCCTGTTTTTGCTCTTTGCTTATTTTTTGCCCTACGAAGCCGGTTTCCTGTATGCCAATTAAAAATAAAATTGCTTCCATATCAGGTTTTTTGCCAAATCGCTCCAGTAGTTTTCCTTCTAATGCCCACCACCTGGTTTGCAGATCGTCCGTAATATTCATCAGTCAAAAATAGGAAGTTTACACCGATGGAGCTTTAGGCAGTTTTCTGGTAAACCGTCACAATCAGGAGGTGGAAAGTTCATTGAGGGTATTTTAAACTTAGTACGTTTGATGGATTTCCATATCCGACTGTAAATACGGAATTTTTTAAGCTGATGCCAGATTTTTATAAGTTTCAAATAGAAGTAATGCTTGTAATTTCATGAGGGTGCAGCTTTAAAGGCTTTCTGATTAAATAACTAAAACTTACCTTTACTGCTTACTAACAAGCAATTACATTTAAAATAAAATCTTTTAGCTGTACCGGTTTGTAAATTTCTGTGATAGTAAAAGGGTTACCTCAAACAGAATTAAACATCAAAAAAATTATAAGATGGCAATATTTAAAGATTTAGAACTGGATAAATTTTACCTGGTAAAGATGTCGGAAAACGACAATATTAGATTGGTACAGGTAGCCATGGCTACGGAAAAATGTGTGTTGGTTTACGAGTTTGGAGAAGTGGACATCACTTATTGGAAAAAGAAAGATGAATATATAAATGAAGTAGTTGAAGAACTGACTGACGAATCCATTGATGAATACGAAGCTCTATTATTAGAGGAGTATGATGAGGAAGAGTTTACAGCTGATTCGGATACACATGATTACCTGGAGAGCGATAAAGATGATAAGAAAAAGAAGAAGAAAAAGAAGAAGTAGTATTTCGTTTTATTAATAAACTTATACGGAAGACTGGCCCAGGCCGGTCTTTTTTCTTTTTGGAAAGTCCTTTTAATATTATAGCAACTGCTTTGTAGCAATAAATCGTTTTAGAATGGCCTGATATGCACCAGTAAAATTCTACTTTATAAAACGTCCAATAAAAGGTAGTTTTTGAAATTCAGTTTTCTCGACCTGGACAATAAACCAGGCATATGCCATTAGGAATACGAAGCCGGTTGCCAGGCTAAATATGAAATTGGGCCAAAAAACAGTAAGCCCTTTATGTATAAAGAAGATAACAACAACAATAACAATATAAGCAACCAACTTCTTCCAGGGATAGGGTATTCTATACTCACTTTGCCCCCAAACAAAACTGGTTATCATCATAATACCGTAACATAAAAGGGTAGCCCAGGCGCAAGCCATATAACCGAAACGGGGTATGAAAAAATAGTTGATACATAAAGTAATCAGTGCTCCGAAAACAGTAATATATGCCCCCGCCATGGTGCGATTGCCAAGCTTGTACCAAATACTCAGGTTATAATAAATGCCGAGGAAAATGTTGGCTAATAAAAGAATAGGAACAACACCCAAGCCCTCCCAATGCTTTGGTGCAATAAAGTAGCGCCATATGGGAATAAATAAACTCACCACTAAAAACATAAGCGTTACAGTGATAACGAAAAATTTCATGACCCTGGCATAGGTGCGTTGCGGGTTTAAACCCTGGGATTGTTTAAAGAAAAATGGTTCTGCAGCCATGCGGAATGCCTGGATAAACAGTGTTATCAATATAGAAAGTTTGTAACAGGCATTGTATACACCTACCTGCTCCTCCTTAAAAGTTATGCTGCCTGGCACCCACCAGCGTAACATAATACGGTCAAAAGTTTCGTTAATCATGCCCCCCATACCGGCAACAACCAAAGGCAGCGAATAGATCATCATTTCTTTCCATAACCGGGCATTGAACTCCAGCTTAACAGCGCCTATTTCGTTTGCCAGTAACAACAGAGTAAATGCTGATTGCAACACATTTGCCAGTACCACATAGACAACAGGGTTTACATCAGCATGATAAAACAAACCTACCCAACTGTGCGGATTGGCTTTTATAGCTGATGAACAATAGCTAAGGAAAAAAATGGTAGCCCCTATATTTATCAATATGCCGGCAATACGAATGAAAGCATATTTTCTTGGTCGGCCCTGTTGCCGCAAACGGGCAAAAGGCATGGTACTTAAGGTATCTAAAATAATAATAGCTATGCTTAGCTGCACAAGAACCGGATAATCTATAATGCCCGTGAATAAAGCAAATTCATCCTGGTAAACCCAAAGCAGAATTCCTAAGAAAAAGGTAGATATGAAGAGCGAAATACTTGCTGTACTGTAAATACTTGCCTCGTTTTTTTCGCGATGCGAAAACCTGAAATAGGCAGTTTCGAAACCATAAGTAAAAACGACATTTAGTAAAGGAATTGCTGCATATACCAGGCCCTGCTTTCCGTAATCAGCCCTTGTAAGCACCATAGTTAAGTACGGCGTTAGTAAGTAATTTATAAACCGGGCAGCAATAGAACTAAATCCATACCACATGGTTTGCCCGGCTAAATTTTTAATGCCACTCAAATTAAAATCGGTTGTTTGGGTAACAAAAATAGTGGGAACAGCATAATACCCTGCAAGTAATGATGGCTTGTCATCAAATTAACTAATCAGGAGCCGAAAATCTTTTGTTGTTCAAGAAGGAGGTATCAGAAAGGGTGTATAAAAAGGATTTGAGTTGACCGATCTCAAAGTTGCTAAGAGGTATTTTGTTTTTTACCAAAGGATCTGTTGTTGGTCCATCAATCACCTTGCTCCTGTAATGCTCCATTAAAATATCGAACGAGTTAAACCTGCCATCGTGCCCATAAGGGATGGTCCACTCAACATTGCGTAGAGAAGGAACTTTAAATTTTAATGAATCCACAGCATTACGGGTTACGCTCATCCTCCCAAAATCTTTAATGTTATTGTCAATTGCAAGGCCTATGTTTCTAAAACTTCCGTTGGTAAAAAACGGTTCCGTATGGCAGGTAATGCATTTGGCTTTAAAAATATCGTAACCCGAACTTTCAGCAACATTATAAGAAGTCTCGCCCCGTTTCATTTTATCATACCTGCTGTTGTTACTTACCAACGTAAGTTCAAACTGGCTGATGGCTTTTGTCATGCGTTCGCTTGTAACATTTTCATCGCCGTAAGCTGCTTTAAACATATCAGCATACCGGGGATCAACCTGCAATTTTTTGATGACCCCATTTATGCTTTCCCCCATATCGGTTGGTGAGGTTATGTGTGCTATGGTAACCTGCTCTAAATTGGTAATGCCCCCATCCCACATAAAGGAAGTACTCCAGGCAAGGTTGGCTAAAGTTGGAGCGTTGCGGGTGCCGTGTTTAAAATTAATGCCATGGCTAAAGTCGTGGTCGTATGTGGTAAAAGCTGCATATTGCTGGTGGCATCCTGCACACGAAACACTTCCGTCAATGCTTAATTTGCTATCGTAAAACAGCTTTCGGCCTAAAGTAACTCCTTCAACCGTTAGCCGGTTACTGTCAAAATTATATACAGGTGCGGGCCATCCCGCAGGTATGGGAAAAGCTAAGGCAGTACCTGCAAGTGGGGTATCCCCATTCTTTTTACAAGCCTGGAAAATAACAATAGAAAAGATGGAAAGAAGGACTGATAATATGGTAGTATGGCGGCTCATTATCTCAAACTTTATCACCGTGGTTATTTAATATTCTCGTGGCAAATTGAAGTAACAATTAATGGTTGTTTCGTTCTACCTTCCGCCGGTTTTCTTTTTTATTTGAATTAATTTTTTTAACCTCCAGGCGTTTGTGTTTGGCTACAGCCGAAGGTCTTGTTGCTATTCGCGATTTCTTTTTTTCAAGAGCCTGCTCAATAAGGTGGATCATTTTTTTTACCACCAATTGTTTGTTACCCAACTGCGACCTTTCAACCTGCGACTTCACCAGCAGAAAACCTTCGTCAGTTATTTTGTTAGCAAGCTTTAAAAGTATCAGTTCTTTTTGCTCGTCGGTTACAAGGGCAGATTCATCAATTTTCCAGCGGCCCTCTACCATGGTTTCAACCTTATTTACATTCTGGCCCCCCTTACCACCACTACGGGCAGTGTTAAATATAATTTCGGGGTAAACATCTATCTTCATCAGCCTAAAGATACAAGGTTAATAATTTGCTTATATGCGGGTAGTAATACAAAGGGTAAGTGAGGCTTCAGTAACTGTAGATGGCGCTGTTACCGGTAACATTAAAGTTGGGTTATTGGTACTTGCAGGTTTTGAAGATGCCGATACACAAGAGGACATTGCCTGGATTAGTAATAAGATTGTAAACCTTCGGATATTTAATGATGACCAGGGTGTAATGAACACAAGTATGCTGGATACAGGCGGAGAAATATTATTGATCAGCCAGTTTACTTTACATGCTTCTACAAAAAAGGGTAACCGGCCATCTTACATAAAAGCTTCGAAACCTGAAGTTGCCATGCCAATGTACCAGGCGCTGATTAAACAACTGGATAGCGATTTAGGTAAGCATATTAAAACCGGTGTATTTGGCGCTGATATGAAAGTTGCCCTGGTAAATGATGGACCGGTAACCATCATTATCGACTCCAAAAACCGCGAATGATATTTTTGGTTTTTTACAAAAAAACAAAACAACATGACCATAGAAGAAGCCCAGTTACAAGTTGATGAATGGATTAAAACCGTAGGTGTACGTTACTTTTCTGAACTAACCAACCTGGGTATTTTAATGGAAGAAGTAGGAGAGTTGAGCCGGTTGATGGTTAGAACCTACGGCGAACAATCTTTTAAAGAAAGTGATAAAAATAAAGAACTGGCTGATGAAATGGCAGATGTGCTTTGGGTGTTGATCTGCCTTGCCAACCAAACAGGGGTTGATCTTACAGATGCCTTTCGTAAAAACTTTGATAAAAAAAATGTACGCGATATTGACCGGCACCGCAACAACAATAAACTTCAATAATTAGGGTAGAAGAACTGCCTGCTTCTGAAAAGCTTAAAAAAATATAAAAATAAATTCAATTTTTTTTGAGGATTTTTTTGGAAGAATTTTCAAATTGTCTCATAAATTATTGTGCTTTCATCCCAGCATGGGAGGAGATTTTATATATAAATCACCCCTAAATCCATGGTTTTCCCAAAAAAGAACAGGCATTCTTTTAGTGGAAAAAAAAGTTTAAATTTTTTTATAGGCTCTTGTTGCATTTTGCACTTTGTTGTGCAAACCGGGGCATAAAAATCCTTGCAACTTTGGCTCTTCACCCTTCATCAAATACAATACAAAACATTGAAAAACTTTTAATTTTTGTTTTATGACATCACCATTATTAAGTATTCTTATGGAGTATGCAGGTTCAGTAGCTGCAGGTATTGTAGTTGGTTTGCTCTTCAAAATGTATTTCGCCTCGCAGGTACATAAAAGAATAAAAGAATACCAGGGAGAAATTGTGAAGAGCCATTCACGCATTTTAAAACTTGAAGAAATTAACGGTAAACTTGAAAAATCGTTGAAGGAAACCAGCAGAAGCTTTCCGCAAGACCAATTGGTGATGAATTAATTTTGTTAACAGTAACACCTTTTCTCACTCCCGGTTTTACGCTGGCACTCATTTTATTTTCAACGGTTTTTCGTGTAGGTTTGCCGCCATGACGACAAACGAGAACAATTTCCAGGCAATTATTTCTCATGCTAAAGAGTATGGGTTTGTTTTTCCGAGTAGCGAGATTTATGACGGGTTGAGTGCGGTATATGATTATGGCCCTTATGGCAGCGAATTAAAAAAGAATATTAAGGATTACTGGTGGCGTTCGATGACACAATTTCATGAGAATATTGTGGGAATTGATGCCGCCATTTTTATGCACCCCACAACCTGGAAAGCCAGCGGGCACGTTGATAATTTTAGCGACCCGATGATTGATAACAGGGACAGTAACAAACGCTACCGCGTTGACCACCTGATTGAATCTTACGCCGAAAAACTCATTGCTGAAGGAAAGGAAAAAGACGCACATGCTCTGATCAATGAAATGGACCGTTTGTTGGCTGCCGAGGACTTTGTTGCCCTAAAAAAAATACTGGAAGTAAATAAAATTTCGTGCTCTGTTAGTGGTACTACCAACTGGACCGACATACGCCAGTTTAATTTAATGTTTAGCACACAGGTGGGTAGTGTAGCCGAAGACTCGGACACCATTTACCTGCGACCCGAAACTGCCCAGGGCATTTTTGTAAACTTTTTAAATGTGCAGAAAACTGCACGGATGAAAATTCCGTTTGGTATTGCGCAGATAGGTAAGGCGTTTAGAAACGAAATTGTTGCCCGCCAGTTTATATTTAGGATGCGGGAATTTGAGCAGATGGAAATGCAATTTTTCATTCGCCCCGGCACACAAGCCCAGTGGTACGATTACTGGAAAAAGACCCGCCTCGACTGGCACATGAGTTTGGGCATACCTGCAGATAAGTATCGCTTTCACGACCACGTTAAGCTGGCACACTATGCTGATGCTGCATTGGATATTGAATACGAATTTCCCTTTGGATTTAAAGAGGTAGAAGGCATACACAGCCGTACCGACTTTGATCTGAAGAGCCACCAGGCTTATAGTGGAAAAAAGATGCAGTATTTCGATAACGAGATCAACCAAAATTATATTCCTTATGTAATTGAAACCTCCATTGGTTTAGACCGGATGTTCCTGCTGATATTATCTCATGCCTACGAAGAGGAAGCACTTACCAAAGAAGATGGCAGCACCGATAGCCGCAGCGTATTGCATTTACCGGCCATGCTGGCACCTGTAAAGCTGGCAATTCTGCCGTTAACAAAAAAGGATGGCTTGCCAGAGATTGCCAGGGAATTGATGAATGATTGCAAAATGGCCTTTCGCTGTTTTTACGAGGAGAAAGACGCCATTGGCAAAAGATACCGTCGACAGGATGCAATTGGTACACCTTTCTGCGTAACCATTGATCATCAGACAAAAGAAGACCAAACTGTTACTTTACGACATAGGGACAGTATGAAACAAGAGCGTATTGCATTGGATACAGTAAAGCAACTGGTACTACTGGCTTCGAGTTAATTGACCTAAGAAGTTGTCGACAGAACTGCTACAACTTTGCGGGCAATACTCAATGTAAACTATGGCAACTTATGGCGGCATGTAGTTATACGTTTTGACAAGTACACCCTTTGTCATAAAAACGGATTGTACTATTAACAATACAAAATGTATAAGGTGAAGTCATTAATGATCAATACAAAAATTGATTTTGTATCTCGTCTAAAAACATAAATATTTGTTGGCTGTCATGCGAATTGACCACTTTTCACTTCAAATCAATTCATTACTTTATTGTAAATTAGCAGCTTGAAAAAAGCGCAAAAAACCTTTATTGACATTGAGATTGATAAGCTGACAAACTCTATAGAAAACGTTTTTTCTGGAGATATCTTCGATACCGAAGTAATCCAACTTTTGATAAAGGACAATAAGCAAATAAAGAAGTCGGATTGGCTTTTTGATTGGAACCAACAATTGAAACTTGCAGGTAGAGAAACTTACAAACTTGTAATAGAAAACAATGCTACAATTATTCAGGGATTGATAAGTTTGAGTGATAGAACTGACCATATTTACATGCATCTTATTAAGAGTTCAAAGTTCAATAAGGGTAAGGGTAAAATTTATGCAGGCATTCCAGGAAATTTAGTAGCCTTTGCATGTCAAAAAGCATTTGATAAAGGCTACGAGGGTTACTTAGCTTTCGATGCGAAGACATCTTTGATAAAGCACTATCAAGAGACACTTTATGCGGCACATTTTGGCGGTACAAAAATGTTCATTGAAACACCCGCAGCTTTACGATTGATTAACCAATACTTTAAAAAGTAGAAATTATGGGACTGATAAGAGAACCTAAAAACGTTGACTTTTATGTAATTGATAAACTTTGGTCAGAAAAGGAAAGGGAAGAATTCAGCGCATTCATAAAACAACGTAAAGAACAATACAATAAGGTGAGACAACATAAAGAAGCATTTAAACCAAAAGCCATCATGGAACAAGTTGTTGGACAAAATCGAACATCTCGTAGAACCAGCACGAACAGCTAACAAACCGTTTGGCAAAAGGCGGGCAGGAAGTTGTAGCATCAGCAGCACCTCGTTGTTGTGCTTCGGCTTCGGCTGAAAGGCCGCTGTTAATCTTTAATTTGTTACTTTAGCATTTGTTCGTTGCTTATCATTTGTCCCGGCTGAAGTAACGTTAAATATCCGCCCCTCGCCTAGCGGGCACTCATTGACTGTCATTTTCATCGTGATTTCATAAATTCTTACGACTACGGATTTCTGAATTTTTAAGACAACGATTTCCTAAATTTTGGAACAAACTAGTTTTAATGATAGTTGAGCGAACAAACGATAATCAGATAGTTATTACCTTATCTTCTTCAGTTGATAGCTTCGGACTGCAACGGGTGATTGATTATGTGAAATATCTGGAAGTTACCTCCGGGAGCAAAGCGAAACAAGAAGACGTTGATAAATTAGCCGACAAGGTGAATGCTTCGTGGTGGGCTAAAAACCGTAAACGTTTTATAAAGTGAAAGTTATTGTTGATGCCAACGTTGTCTTTAGTGGCATCTTGAATTCAAATAGCAGGATTGGAGATTTACTGATAAATTCAAAACTTCATTTCAGATTTATAGCCCCCAACTTTTTGAGAAATGAGATACGCAATCATTATCCCAAGTTAATAAAGATTTCAGGTTTATCGCTTGAATAAGTGCAAAAAGCAGAGTTTCAGATTTACAAAGACATTACATTCATTTCGGAAGTGCAAATACAACTTTCTCATTGGCATACTGCTGAAACATTAGTGGCAGATATTGACCCGAAGGATACTCATTACATTGCCTACTCCAAACACTTTCGTTGCAAGATTTGGTCTCATCACGCTTGTTCCGCTAACAAATGCATTTGCAAAAGCAAGACTGAAGTGCTAATCTTCTTCTGCAAACAAAAATAAACATCAACGCAAAAGTGAAGCTATTAACCCTATGCAGTAGCCCAAATTCGTATCTTTAAACAGCTAATTCATTTATTCATTTCCAAAACTTCAACTGTGGCAATTACTCGTTCCTCCGGCACTTTCCGCTACGCATTGCAACTTAATCAAGCTGCGCCCGTTCCTCTGCGAAACTTCACCGGGTTGTTAATCTCCTCAAAGCTTATGGACGGCGACATCAATGATTTTATAAAGAAAAGAAAAATTGAATCGCTTGAATATAGCGAGGTAACGCTTGAATTTGACATCCCTCTGCCAGAGCCCGTCTTTCAATTGTTCGACGCCGTACTTAAGGGTACCATTGTTTCAGGTGTTGTTAGCATCCTAAAAATATCTTCAGCAAAGAAGGTCGTGCGGACGTATGACCTGGGCAATTGCAACATAACCGAGATCTCTTTTTCAGGGGTAGATGGATCGGCTAAGGAGAAAGGCTTTGCCACTCTTAAGCTCCGCCCGCAGCACATTGATTTGATCCCGGCCGGTAAAGGAATCATCAACTTTCCCTTCGTCGAAAAGAACCCGGTCTTTCTGCGGTCCAACTTTGGAATAGCTATTGATAAGGTGTCCACTGCCCGGGTGCGCAGTTTATCATCTTTGGCGGTACGCCCTCATTTTACGGATGCGTCCCAGGTACCCGGCACCATTGATTTTATCGAGTTCAAAACCCTTCAGCTTACCCTTTCCGAATCGGAAACTGATAAGGCAGACTGGCAAATTTGGCTGCAGGATTTCATCAAAAATCAACAGGAAGAGGGCAAAAACGGCACCCTTACCTTTTTAGGACCAGACATGAAAAAAGTATTGTTTGAAATGGCGTTAACCAACCTTATGATAGTATCTGTCCTCTTTCCTGACAGTGGCTCTGCCGAAGAAATACCGGCCTTAAGACTGGAGCTTATGTATGATGCAGCAACAATTACAAGTAATGGCCCAAAATAGCTCCGTATCCGTCGATCGTTCCAGCTCGATGTTATAAATTAAGCAGCAGTAACAATCAGTAAACCTTTTATCTTTAATCTGCTTCAGTTGTCGGCAGAAAGATCACAGAATACCGCAACATAGCCAAGCCATAACGTAAGCTGAAATTCTATGAAACCTCTCCTTGTCATAGTGGTTCTTTTGACTTTTGGCTGTAACAGACAGACCAAGATGACTGATAAAACTGCCAGTTGGAACAGTGCCTCAGCAGCTCAAAGAAAAATCAAGCAGAAGTATTACGCAACAAGGGATACTCTATTGATTGCAATCAACACTGTTGACACTTTAAGGTTCGGCAGAAAAGAGTTCAATCAAATAGTTGATGAACACCCTGAATTATATGAAGAATTTACTAACAACCCGGACTTTCTTTATTACTCCAATAGTAACAACGTTGACTTTGGAAGTGAACAGGGTCAGGCGTATATTATGTTTTATACGCCTACTTTCTAAAACAAAAGAATGGAGATGGAAAATTCTCAGTTCAGAGAAATAAGCTCATCGATATCTATAATAATTTGAACTCTCTATTTAGCCTTTTACAATATGGAGGAACATTTTTTGGTCATCAACAATTCCGGATTGTAGGATATGCAGAATATTCAATTTACCTGTATCCCAAAGGTGGACAGTCGTATGATGTGGTTGAGAAAACGTATGAAATTACGAAGCAAAAAGATCTATATATCAAATCTCTCAGGCAACTGATTACAGACGAAAGTACAATTGACTTTGAAACGCTTGGGAAGCAAAAAATCGAACGAAATAAAGAACTCAATAAGATTGTTGACATGATTGACAATTCAATTACTGACATCTTTTATTTACGAAGAGCGCAAGCCTTTCATTACGAGAATTACGAATATTTTTGAAAGGAAAAACTACAGCTTACACTAGGATTGGCATTATAGCAGGGCAGTACAACCTGTCCCGCTTCTTCTGGCAGGATTGGAACAATCAACAGTCAGTCCACTATTTATCGGCAGTTCCAGCTTCATGTTATAAATTAGGCACCAGTACAAACCATTTAACCTTTTATCTTTAATCGGCTTCAGTTGTGGGCAGAAGTAACACAAAATACGGCCACAACGCCAAGCCCTCATCGTTGGGTGAAATGCGCTAAAACAAGTCTCAAATTCATCAAGACTTTGCAAAAACATATCTTGTGACGAAAATACTTGCCGAATTTATTTATTATTTCAGGTTGCAACGGAGCTGGCAAAACAACTGCTTCTTTTACTATCCTTCCAGAGCTGTTACAGGTTATGGAATTTGTGAATGCAGACGAAATTGCAAGAGGGCTTTCACCGTTTCAGCCAGAGAAAGTTTCCATCGAAGCAGGAAAAATTATGTTGCGTAGATTACAGGAGTTGCTTTCACAACACCACGACTTTGCATTTGAAACGACACTTTCCACCCGCAGTTTTGTTGGACTTATACATCAAGCAAAAGAGCTGGGATACCGTATCAACCTAATTTATTATTGGTTGGACAGTGTCGAGCTCGCTATCGAACGTGTGAAAATTAGAGTATCAGAAGGTGGACATCACATTCCGACAGACACTATAATCCGCCGTTATCACGCTGGGCTTAAAAACTTCATAAATTTGTATAAGGACAAAGTGGATTATTGGATGCTAATTGATAATTCCGGCACAGAACCTGAACTTATTGCAGAAGGAAGTGGCCTTGAAAAGTTTCAAATGGTAAATAGTGATAAATGGGTTATAATAAATAAACTTGTAGATAATGACACAAACTGACATAAAAGATAAAGTAATGAAAGGCGGCAAGCTTGCAATTGAGCGACTTTTAGAAAAAAAGCGGAAGGATAATTCTTTTGTGGTTATTTCAAACAACGGCAACGTGGTTAAAGTAAAGGCTAACACGCTGAGAAAATAGCACTTCAGCTAACAAAAATATTTGCAGTAACAGGGCAGAACAGCCTGCCCCGCTTCTTCTGGCGGGATTGGA
>JBBQVY010000033.1:0-31542 GCA_038211085.1 Chitinophagales bacterium
GGTAGAAAAAATTAAAGGTCATTTTAAACAGATACTCGATCAGATTATTAATGGCAAAGCAGCTACACTTGCTTCTCTTGACCTTTTACTCCCCTCCGAAAAGCACCAACTACTGCACACCTTTGCGGGTGCAAAAGCAGATTATGATAAGTTTGATGTAATAGCCATGCTGCAGCAAAATGCAGTGTATAATGCAAATGCAACCTGCCTGTTACATGGTACAGAAAGCCTGACGTATGCAGCCTTTAACGAGCGGGTAAACCGGCTGGCCCACTACCTGCAAAGCAGGGGTGTAGCAAAAGATGTACTGGTGGGTGTGTACATGCACAGAAGTATAGACATGGTAACCGCCCTGCTGGCCATACTAAAAACAGGCGGAGCCTACGTACCCATAGATGTCTCCTACCCAATAGAAAGAGTAAGCTACCAGTTAGAAGACAGTGCAGCCAAAATGGTATTAACCGATGCAACGTCAGCAAAGCTTTTAGTAGGAGCCACTTCAGTAGAAATTATACAGGCAGATACAGCGGAAACTTTTGAAAATTATAGCAACAATAACCTTGATGTAGACATACAAAGCAACCAGCTTGCTTACGTTATGTATACGTCCGGCTCAACAGGTAAGCCCAAGGGAGTAATGATAGAACACCGCAGTGTAAGAGCCTTTATTGGCTGGTGCCACAGAGAGTTCAACGCATCCCCTTTTGATGTTGTGTATGCCGGTACCTCCATCAGCTTCGACCTGTCAGTTTTTGAGTTGTGCTACACACTGAGTGCAGGCAAAACCATCCGCCTGTTACAAAACGGCCTGGAAGCCCCGCAGTACCTGCAAGTCGATAAAAACATTTTGCTCAACACGGTTCCTTCTGTTATAGAAAGCCTGTTAAAAGAGAAGACCGACTTCAGCAACGTAACAGTCATCAACATGGCCGGCGAACCAATCTCCGCCTATGTACAACAACATTTGGAGCAGGAGCAAATAGAAGTAAGAAACCTGTATGGCCCTACGGAAGACACGACATACAGCACCATCTACCACATGCACAAAGGCACCCCACTTTTAATAGGCAGGCCTATAGATAATACAACAGTGTACATCGTAAACGAGCAAATGCAATTAGTACCAACAGGTGTAGCCGGAGAGATTTGCCTGGGCGGTAATGGACTGGCAAGAGGCTACCTGAACAATGAACAATTGACAAGGGAGAAGTTTATAGTGAACCCTTTTGATAAGAGAGAAGAGGAGAAGATAGGTGATAGAATACAGGAGATAGAAGATAGAAGAGAAGGAGATAGAATACAGAAGATAGGAGATAGAAGAGGAGAAGATAGAATTGAAGAAGAAAGCCAAACACGTTTATACAAGACCGGCGATATAGGCAGGTGGACAAGCGATGGCAACATAGAATATTTGGGTAGAAAAGATGAGCAGGTAAAGATTAGTGGATATAGAATAGAGTTAGGAGAGATAGAAAATATATTGCTGCAAAGCGGCCTGGTAACACAGGCAGTGTTAACGGCACAGGCAGACAACAAAGGCACAAAGCGACTGGTAGCTTATGTGATAAGTGATAGAGAAATAGATAAACCACAACTGACGGCGCATTTGTCCAAACTATTACCGGCCTACATGGTACCGGGCTTATGGGTACAACTTGAGAAACTGCCACTAACACCCAATGGTAAAGTAGACAAGAAAGCATTGCCACAACCAGATGCCACAATACAAAAACAATACACCGCCCCAACGACAGAACTTGAGCAGGCACTGGCTAACATTTGGCAAGATTTACTGGGCATAGAAAGAGTAGGCATAGACGATAACTTTTTCGAACTGGGTGGCGACAGCATCCTCACCATACAGGCAGTAAGCCGTGCAGGTAAGCAGGGTTACCGCCTGCAACCCCGCGACATCTTTGTACACCAAACCATCAGTCGCTTAAGCCAGGCAATACAAGCAAACAAAGAAGAAACAATTACTGCTGAGCAGGGCATGCTCATTGGGGAAGCCGGACTGTTACCCATACAGCAATGGTATTTACAAAATGTCGGCGAAGCTGTATCTCATTACAACCAGGCAGTGTTATTGTCAATTGATAAATCGGTTTCAGCTACTGCTTTGCAAGACATCATGACGGTATTGGCAAAGCAACATGACGCACTTCGTTTTACTTATACCCAGGCTAATGGAAACCGGACACAGCAATATGGTGCCAAAACCATCGTACTTCAAAATGAAAACCTGGCTCATGCGGAAGCTCAGAACTTAGCAATTGCTATTAAGAAATTAGCTGATGCCTGCCATAAACAACTGGATATTGAAAACGGCGAGTTGGTTAAAGCCGTTTTTATTCAAACTTCTGAGATCGACAAAACCAACCGGCTTTTAATAATTGTTCATCACCTGGCAATTGATGGCGTATCCTGGCGTATTTTATTAGAGGATATGGAAACGCTTCTCTCACTTCATAGCAGGGGTATGCTATTACAATTACCTGCTAAAAAAACAAGTTACAGGCAATGGTACCAGGTATTGGAACGGTATGGAAAGAGCAATCAATTATTAGGGCAGAATGAATATTGGCAACACATTCAGCAAACCGTAACTCCATTAGTAACAGACACAGGTTATACAGGTATCGTTACAGCAAAAGATCTCGGGTATCATGAAGCAGTGTTGGACAGTAAGCTGACCAAACAATTATTGCAGGACGTTTCAACGGTTTATCGCACAGAAATCAATGACCTGTTATTGGCAGCATTAGCCAAAACTTTCAGTGAAGCACAAGGCAATACACATTTACTGATAGGCCTTGAAAGCCATGGACGCGAAGACATAGAGAATGGCATCGATATAAATCATACCGTAGGTTGGTTCACCACATTGTATCCCGTTTTGTTAGAAACAACACAGATTCAAAAAGATAATGACCTCATAAAATCTGTAAAAGAACAATTAAGAAAAATACCCGGTAAAGGATTGGGTTACGGGGTACTAAAATATATTAATGCAGAAGCAGCATTGCAAGGTCTCGAAAAGTGGGAGATCGTATTCAATTATCTTGGTCAATTAGATAATGTAGTCAGGCATTCAAAGTGGCTGGCAGTTGCTACTGAGCCGGCTGGTTCCGCACGAAGTGGTGCCGCGGCAGTTCATGAAAAAATTGCATTAAATGCCCTTATCCGTGAAGGTCAGTTAGTCATCAGCTGGTCGTACAGCAAACTCCATTTTTCAAGAGACACAGTTGAGCAACTGGCTTCAGAATATATATCAGCCTTACAAGGTATTATTGAGCATTGCCTGCAGCAAAACCAACTAAAAATCCGGGCACTTACTCCATCCGATATTGGGCTTGGGCAAGAAATCAGTTACAAAGAACTGGATGCTTTCCTCGAAACACCTGTGAACAATGAGCCTCTTGGCAACCAGGTAGAAAGTATATATCGTTTGAGCGGGTTGCAACAGGGTATGCTTTTTCACAGCCTGTACACTGGAGGTACGGGTGCTTATACAGAACAATTGAGTTGCCTGCTTTCTACTGTCAACATTGAAGAATTTAAAAAAAGCTGGCAATCAGTTTTAAACAATCATAGCATTTTAAGGACTGCATTTTTTGCTCACAATCTTAATATACCTGTGCAATGTGTGTTTCGCAATGTTAGTCTGCCATTCGAAATTGTTGACCTGGCAGGGATGTCAGATAATGAACAATCGCAGGCCTGTTCAGCATTTGAAAAAGCAGACCGCCAAAAGGGATTTGATCTTTCCCGGCCTCCGTTAATGAGGCTTTCCCTGTTACAATTGAACAATGGTTTCAGAATGATTTGGACCTACCATCACCTGTTGAGTGACGGTTGGTCTTTGCCCATTTTAATGCAGGAATTTTTGCAAGCTTACGATGACATAGTTGGCGGACTACAACCTGCCACTCAAATTGCTGATAACTACGAAGATTTTATTCGCTACATAGAAAATATAGACAAGAATACAGAGCAGCATTATTGGAAGAATTATTTACATAATCTTGAAGAGCCAAGCCTTTTGCCTTTCATCAATTTAAAAGATGAACGAAATAAACTTGGCGGCATATCACAAAACAAAACACTTGAGTTTAGTGCTGTGCAAACTAAGGCACTGCAAAAGTTTGCGCATCAAAACCGGCTTACGGTCAATACCATCATGCAGGGCGTATGGTCGTATTTGCTTGCACAATACACAGGCAACCATCAGGTGGTGTTTGGAATAACAGCTTCGGGCCGGCCTGGTACTTTATCAAATGTGGAACAACGTGTGGGTCTTTACATCAATACCCTTCCATTGTACACGCAAATTGAGGAAAGTGAAAATATTGTTACCTGGCTGGAGAACCTGCAAAAGTCTCAGGTTAACAGCCTTGAGTTTCAGCATACCTCACTCTCCAATATACAGTCGTGGACAGGCATTTCTGGTGACTTATTTGACACCTTGCTTATTTTTGAAAATTACCCTGTAAGCCAGCTACTAGCTACCAAGCAATGGGGCTTGCAGGCAAGTGATATCAGGGTTGAAGAACAGACAAATTACCCCTTAAACATCATCATTCAAATTGCCGGGCAAGTACACATCACCTTTAAATATAACAGCACTTTATTGGCTGCTGATGATGTTGATTTGATCAGCAGGCATTTTGAAAATGTATTGCAGCAAATTATTGAGGGGGCACTAGCAATTGATAACCTTGAACTGCTATCTAAAGAAGAAAAGGATTATTTGATTTACGGAGTTAACCAAACAATTGAAAACTATACGCTGGATCATTCTTTTGTTGATTTGTTTTATATGCAAGCTGATCGCACCCCTGAAAATATCGCCCTGGTATGGAGGCGAGAGCAACTCACCTATAAACAACTGGACGATCGTTCAAATCAATTGGCGCATTACCTGGTTTCAAAAGGGGTTGCTAATGGCTCCCTGGTACCCATTTGCCTCGAAAGAAATTTGGAAATGGTGATTAGTATGTTGGCCACATTGAAAGCGGGAGCGGCTTACATCCCAATTGATCCCACCTACCCAACAGACAGGATATTATACATGTTGGCGGATAGCAAAGCGACACTTCTTATTACAAACGGCCAGGTACAACATCAGTTGAAAAATAATGAAGGGCATTTAGCAAGTAGAACAGTAGAAAACGAAGATGCTTCCAAAGTAGCATCTGTGGGGGCTACAGTAGAAACTATTGTTTTGGAAGAAGTAAAAGCTTTAACGGATCAGCAGCCAAAAACAAGGTTGACGGTTAAAATTGAAATGACCAGTCTTGCGTATATCATATATACGTCGGGCTCAACAGGTATGCCCAAAGGGGTAATGGTTGAACACCGAAACCTACTGAATTTGATTAATTGGCATATTAAAGCGTTTAATGTTACAGAAAAATCCAAAGCTACCTCAATGGCAGGTGTTGGTTTTGATGCTTTCGTCTGGGAGTTATGGCCGTATCTAAGTGTTGGATCAAGTGTAAACCTGGTTGACAATGAAACACGCCTTTCAGCACGGTCTTTGGTTGATTTTTTGGAACAGCACAACATCACTCATAGTTTTGTGCCTACCGCAATTGTTCCTGATTTAATTGCTAATTCTAAGGGTTATTTAAAAAAACTACAATTCTTATTAACTGGGGGCGACAAACTTCCAGGTTTAGATATATTCGGTCTTGATTTTGCAGTGGTGAACAACTATGGTCCTACAGAAAATACTGTAGTCGCAAGTAGTTTTGTAATGGATAAACATACCATACACCAAAGCCCACCCATAGGAAAGCCAATAGCAAACAGCTCTGTATATCTGGTAAATAAATCTAATAAACTTGTTCCTGATGGAGTAACAGGCGAAATTTGGATAGGCGGAAAGAGTGTGGCCCGTGGATATTTTAATCAAGCTGAACTTACTATTACAAAATTTATTGAAAATCCATTCGTTAGAGAGGTTGGAGAAAGAATTTACAAGACCGGAGATTTAGGAATTAGGTTACGAGATGGAAACATTGAGTTTCGCGGCAGGGTGGATGACCAGGTAAAAATAAGGGGCTATAGAGTAGAGCTGGGAGAAATTGAACATGTTTTAATGCGAAGTGGCCTGGTAAAACAGGTAGTAGTTTTAGTTAATACCTCAGCAGATGGAAACAAAATACTTGTGGGATATGTGGTTACAGACAACGAATTCAACAAGGCGAACGTCTTACTATATTTATACAGGACTTTGCCCGATTATATGGTTCCTGCTATGTGGGTAAAACTGGATAAATTACCTTTAACCCCCAATGGAAAAATTGATATAAGGATTTTAAGAAATTTAAAGGCCTTAGATGTTGAAAATGAATACGTTGAGCCGAAAACTGATATTGAAAAGAAGTTGGCATCCATTTGGCGAAAACTTTTGGGTGTTGAAAAAATAGGTGTGAATGATAACTTTTTCGATTTAGGGGGAAATTCGCTTTTAGTAATGCGGTTGGTCTCCCATATTGAAAACGAATTGAAATTAACCATTCCAATGAATGTTATTTTTCAATCAAGATCGATTAAGGATTTAAGTAAATACTTTGAAATCCAATCTGATCAAAATGCCTCTGAGAGTTCTGAAAAATTTGAAGTGATAGATTTATAAATTCTGTGAGAAAAGGTTTTAAAAATTATGGAGCAGACGTTCAACAAAACTATTGATCTAATATATACTGCAAAGCAAGCTGGTATAGAACTTTTTCTAAACGGGGAAAAACTTCAGCTTAGGCATGCAGAGAATAAAACCATTGCCAAAGATTTACTGGATGAGATCAGGAATAACAAAAACGTCATTATTGAATTTCTTAAAAATGACAGCTATAAATCTAAGTCGGTCAATCAAACCCAATCATTAATTACTCCCTATAACAGGAACACCATTTCTAATGTCCCACTTTCTTTCGCGCAGGAAAGATTATGGTTTATAGATAAATTAGAAGGAAGTGTTCAATACCATACGCTAATACCCCTTCGCCTAAAAGGCAATCTTAATGCAGAGGCCCTGGAGGCAGCTGTAAAAAGTGTTATTAAAAGACACGAAATACTAAGAACAGTTTATGTTGAATTTGATGGCATTGGTTACCAGAATGTAAAAGATCCATCCCCCTGGAAAATGGATTACCTGGATGGCGCTGCCTTACAGAACAACAAGGTTTTACTAAATGAAACCATTCATAACATTAATAAGCAACCCTTTGACTTGTCAAAGGATTTTATGCTTAGGGGCACTCTTATAAATATTGCTGATGATGATCATTTGCTGGTCGTTTCAATTCATCACATAGCTTGCGATGCCTGGTCTGCGCCGATTATTATAAAGGAAGTAACCCAGCACTATGCGGCTGCCTTAAACGGTCAACCCTACGAACTGCCGGCAACTCAATTACAATTTGCTGACTATGCAGTTTGGGAAAAAAATCATTTAAGAGAAGATGTAATTCAAACCAAACTGGCTTACTGGAAAACAAAGCTGGAAGGCCTTACTCCCTTACAGTTACCATACGATTTTGAACGTCCGTTACAACGCACAAGTAAAGGCAGCAGCATTTTCAGATCTATAGACCAATCAGTGCTTAAGCCTTTGGTGGATATAAGCCGTCAAAACGATTGCAGCCTGTACATGACACTATTGGCGGCATTTGATATTCTTTTGTACCGCTATACCAACCAGGCCGATATTTCTGTAGGAGCGTCTATTGCCAATCGTAACCAACGTGAGGTAGAGGAATTGGTTGGATTTTTTGTAAACACCATTACACTTCGCAACCAGGTAAATAGCGATCAAACATTTGTCAACCTTTTAAAACAGGTGCAAACCACTACGCTGGGTGCATACCAGCACCAGGATGTTCCATTTGAAAAAGTGTTGGATTCGGTTTTAAAGGACCGCGAAAAAGGGCGGGCATCTTTGTTCCAGGTAATGCTTGTTTTAATAAACACACCGGAGGTTCAAAATGTATCACTCGGCGAGGTTAAGGCATCGTATGAACCAATAAAGTCTGAAGTTTCAAAATTCGATTTTACATTTTTTGTAAATGAAACACCAAACGGATTAAGTCTTACGGTTGAATACAGTACAGAATTATTTAAAGAGGAGACCATTAACAGGATGGTTACTCACTTTGTAAATTTACTGCTACAGATCGCTAAAAATCCTAATGCAAAAATTGCTGATATAAGTGTACTCTCAGGTGATGAGCAAACTTTGCTTACTCAAACATTAGGTGTTTCAAATGTTGACTATGCTTCAGATCAAAATATAATCTCTTTATTTGAACAGACGGTATCCGCTCACCCCAATGCACCGGCACTTGAGTGTGAAGGAATGGTTTTGACTTACACTCAATTGAATGAGCAGGCAAACCAGCTTGCCCATTATTTACGTTCAAAAGGTATTACCAGTAACAGCCTTGTGCCCTTGTTGGTAGAGTCGGGTTTACACATGATCGTTTCAATTCTCGGTATACTAAAAGCCGGGGGTGGTTATGTACCCATAGATGTTAACCTGCCTGCTGAAAGAATTCAATTTATTATTGAGGATGCAAAGGCCGTTGTAGCCATTGTTGGCAGTAAGTTCAGTCATTTGTTAGCCAGTATTAATGAGGAGCAGGTACATATCATAGATCCGGAAGAAGAAATATTTTCCTTAAAGCCAAAGCACAACCCGCCCTTCATAGAAGGCATAGAACATATAGCCTACATTATTTATACGTCGGGCTCAACAGGTACTCCCAAAGGTGTAATGATAACTCATGCAAACATTGTTGATTACTACTTTGGATTGGCCGACAAACTGCCGCTTTCTGATTGTAAAAGTTTTGCGCTTTTATCATCTACCTCTACTGACCTTGGTAACACCGTGTTGTTTGGTTCCCTGTTATCGGGTGGTGTGTTGCATGTATTTAAAAAGGAGATGTTGAGCAATGCGCATGCATTACAAACATACTTTCAGGAGCTGTCAATAGATTGTATCAAGATCGTTCCCTCGCATTGGAAAGCTTTGCAGATGGACGATCAAATGCTACTGCCAAACAAACTCCTGATTTTTGGAGGAGAAGTTTTGTATGCTGATATAGCACAGGCTATTTTGGCTGCAAACCATAATTGTGTGGTAGTAAATCACTACGGACCAACAGAGACTACTATTGGTAAATTGCTACATGTAGTAAATGGATCTTCCACATATCAAAAAACAATTCCTATTGGTAAGCCATTTGGAAACACAGTAGTTTATATACTGGATGCAGGCTTGCAACCCGCCCCAATTGGTGTACCGGGTCGATTATTTATAGGTGGTAAAGGACTGGCTAAAGGATATTTAAACAATGTGGAACTCACCCAAAAGAAGTTTATAAGAAATCCTTTTGCTAACCCCAAAGCGCCTGTTTTATATGACACGGGCGACCTGGTAAAATATGGTGCTGATGGTAACATCACTTTTATAAACCGGGCTGATGACCAAATTAAGATAAGGGGGTACAGGGTAGAATTAGGTGAAATTGAAACTGCACTTCAAGGTATAGCTGAAGTTGAACAGGCAGTAGTTTTATATAACCGGGATAAAAATGCCAATGGAAAACTGGTTGCATATGTAGTGGCTGGTGAAACCTTTGATAAGAACGAAGTGTTGGATCAACTTCGTAAGAAGTTGCCGGAATACATGATTCCTTCCCAGGTAATTTTAATGGAAGAATTTCCTTTAATGGTGAACGGGAAAGTTGACCGGAGGCGATTAAAAGAATTGGATACATCAGGTGCTTCTGTAGAAAAACACATTAATCCCAAAAATGATATTGAAGAACGCCTGGCTAAAATTTGGATGGATGTTCTGGAGCTGGAAAACATCAGTATGCAGGATGACTTTTTTGAACAGGGAGGTCATTCATTACTGGCTATACGTTTAGTTTCGGCCATAAGGAAAGAGTTTAATGTTGAAGTTCCAATAGGACACATTTTCGACTACCCCACTATTGCATTGCTAGCAGAGCAAATACATGCTAACCATAATACCAAACCTGCGGTTATAATCAGTCCGGCCATTCCAATGCCCGCAAACATTCCAATGTCGTTTAGCCAGGAACGCCTTTGGTTAATTGACCAATTGAGTGGAAGTAGCCATTATCATATACCTGCTATTTTAAATCTAAAAGGAGATGTAAACATATTTGCGCTTAAGTATGCCTTTAAAGAGTTGATCAATCGGCACGAGGCATTGCGTACAGTTTTTCGCGAAAGCAATGGAAGCACCTGCCAGGTTATTCAACCCAACAATAACTGGGATATAGAAATTGTAACTACCGAAATAGGTGAAGGCCAAATGGGTAGAGTGATACAATCTTTACTTGACAAGCCGTTTGATCTGAGCAAAGACTACATGTTAAGGGCAAGCCTGCTTAATCCGGCAGACGATGAATACCTGTTGATCATCACATTGCATCATATTGCATCCGATGCCTGGTCAACACCTATTATGGTGCGTGAACTGGAGGAATTGTACAATTCTAAAGTTGAGAACAGGAAGGCGTCTCTTGAGCCTTTGCCAATACAATATGCCGACTATGCCATTTGGCAAAGAAAGCTGGCTGCTACTGATGAATGGAATACAAAAGTGGAGTACTGGAAACAAAAATTATCTGGTGTAACAAAACTTAACCTGCCTCTGGATTTTGTACGTCCTGTTATGCAGAGTACAAATGGTGCGATGGTTTCCAGAAGATTAAGCGATAGTAATGTAAAGAGTTTGCACAAGTTGAGCAAAGAACATGGAACCACCATGTACGTGACACTACTTTCAGCTTTTAAAGTGCTCATTCAAAAGTATACCGGTCAAAATGATATTTGTGTAGGCACACCTGTTGCCGAAAGACAATACGAAGAAATCCAAAACCTGATTGGATTTTTTGTCAATACCCTGGCTATCCGTTCCGAAGTAGAAACTCAAAAGTCATTTACCTACTTTCTGTCACAGGTAAAAACTACCATAAATGAAGCTATCCAAAACCAGGATATTCCATTTGAGAAAGTTGTTGAGTCGCTGGTGCAGGGTAGAGATATCAGCCGAAGCCCATTGGTACAGGTTGTATTCACTTATCAAAATGTGAGTAATCCAAAGCCTGTTTCTTTAAAAAATATAACTGTAGCTCAAAACGCAAATAGTTACAGTAGCCATCATACCAGCAAGTTTGATATAACATTTAATATTACAGAAACCACAGATGCAATTTTTCTTGGTGTTGAATATTGCACCGATTTGTTTAAAGAGGATTCTGTAAAGAGAATGATGTCTCACTTTGATGAATTGCTGGCATCAATTAGCTTAAATCCTGAGCAGCCCATAGCTCAGTTAAGCATTATTTCTAATGTGGAACAAGCTTCTTTAATTGCACACAACCGTATGCATGCTTCTGCTCCGGATAACAAAAACATTGTAGCAATTTTTGAAGAACAGGTAAAACTGAACCCTAATAAAACGGCCCTCACGTTCGGAGATCAAACGCTTTCTTATCGACAATTAAACGCTTCGGCAAATAAGCTGGCTAATCAATTAAGCAAACTTGGGCTTAAACCTGGTGAGGCTATTGCCTTGCTGATGCCACGTGGTTTTGATATGTTTGTTGGTATTTTAGGGATCTTAAAATTGGGCTGTACCTATGTTCCTCTGAACATTGAATTTCCTGATGAGAGACTTGAATACATAATAAGAGATGCAAATGCTAAGGCGGTAGTACATACTGCTTTCAAACCTGATATCCTGGTAGAGGTAAACGACATTCCATTGGTAAATGTTGAAGAAGCCAAAGAATGTTCAACTGAATTTAGAACCTCCACTAAAGCTGGGATTGCACCGGCATATATAATGTATACAAGTGGTACTACCGGTAAGCCCAAGGGTATTGCGGTTAGTCACCAAAATGTTTTATACATATCATTCCAGTCAAATGAGTTAAAAGTTCTGCCTGCGGATAGAATGTTACAATGGTCAAACTACGGTTTTGACGGATGTGTTTTCGAGATATTTGGTGCCTTACTTAATGGAGCCACGCTCTGTTTATTAAGGGAAGGTTTGTCGGCAGATACGGATGCACTAGGTAAGATTATTGTTCAGCAAAAAATTAATATCTGCTTTGTAACAACAGCCATTTTTAACGCTATTATTGATGCTGACCCTTTAATTTTTAAAGGACTTCGCAAAATATTTTTTGGAGGAGAAGCTGCCTCCCCTGTGCATGTAAGAAAGGCCATTGGAGCACTGGGCCAAAACATTTTAGTTAATGGATATGGCCCCACAGAAACTACTGTATTTGCTACTTATTGCCCGCTTAACTCATTTGCAGAAAATGAATTGATTCCTATAGGCAAGCCTTTGGAAAATGCAAAAGCTTTTGTATTAGACACTAACAGGCAATTTGTACCAACCGGGGTTGCAGGGGAATTATACATAGGCGGTATGGGACTGTCGTTAGGGTATGTAAATAATCAATCTTTAACTAACGAAAAGTTTGTTGAGCTGGTAATCGACAATACGGTTGAACGACTCTATAAAACCGGTGATGTTGTTAAGTGGAATGCTGAGGGTATGCTGGAATTTATGGGCAGGGTAGATAACCAGGTAAAAATTAGAGGCTACCGCATTGAACCTTTGGAAATTGAGAACACAATAAAGGATAACAGCATGGTTAAAAATGCTGTAGTGGTGGTTAAGGATCATGGAAATTTTAAGGCATTGTTAGCTTACGTTGTTCCTGGCGAAAATTTTAATAAGCAAAGCTTAATTAATTGGCTACAGGCAAAGGTGCCCGATTATATGATACCTGCTTATTGGATAAGTATTGATCAGTTACCTCTAAATACAAATGGAAAAGTTGATAAATCGGCTTTGCCACTCTTAGATATTTCTAATGAATTTGCCGATAAATATGTTGCACCCCGCTCAGAGTTGGAAAGGCAATTGGTAAACATTTGGCAGGGATTATTGGGCGTTAAAAAAATAGGTGTTTACGATAATTTTTTTGAGATAGGTGGCGACTCAATTCTAACGCTTCAGTTTGTAAATGCTGCACGCCGTTCTGGTATTGAAATTCATCCACGCGACGTTTTCATCCATCAAAATATTGATTCACTGGTTACGTTTGTAAACCAGCGGTCAGAAGAGATATTGGTAGCTGAACAAGGAATATTAACAGGGAATTTCGGGTTGTTACCTATTCAGCAATGGTATCTTAATTCGGCTGAACCGGCTAATGTATCCCATTTTAACCAGGCTG
The DNA here is from genome assembly GCA_038211085.1 of Chitinophagales bacterium. Lineage (GTDB taxonomy): Bacteria > Bacteroidota > Bacteroidia > Chitinophagales > Chitinophagaceae > Segetibacter. The sequence continues at coordinate 13,302 of JBBQVY010000033.1, forward strand.
TTTTACTAAATATCAATAAGGTAATTAGTATTGACCAGCTTAACAGAGCCTGGCAGATTATTTATTCTCATCACGACGCACTTCGTTTTAAATATCAAAAAAATTCGAGCCAAAACTGGGAGCAGGTATATAGTTCAGATGTGTCGTTTGCTGTTATTGAAGAAACTGTTGATGCAAATGTTTCAGATCTTAACCAGTTTATTACAGAAAAGGCAAATCATTACCAGCGCAGTCTTGATATTTTTAAAGGTGATATTATTAAAGTGGTCCTTTTTAAAACTCCCGGTTTTGAAAAGGAAAATCGTTTGCTGGTAATTGTACATCACCTTGCTATAGATGGCGTGTCGTGGCGTGTAATTGCAGAAAACCTTGATTACCTGTTAAGTTCCATTCAAAAAAATGAGAATATCTCTTTGGGTAAAAAGGGTACTTCTTACAGGCAATGGAATCAATCATTAAGCCAATACGGTAATCAAACTTCTTTAGTTGCCCAGGGTGATTACTGGAAGAAAGTTATAGAAAGTTATACTCCATTAAACATAGGTAATCAAAATGAGAAGGAAGTAAGGTTAAAGGATATGCGTACAACACCCATGTTGCTTAGTGCGGAGTTAACCAGGCTTTTGCTTCATGAAGTTTCAAAAAAATATCAAACCGAGATAAATGATGTATTGCTTTGCTCACTTGCAAATGCCATTAGCCAATGGGGTAAAATTAAAAATGTTTCTGTAGGTCTGGAAGGTCACGGGAGGGTAGAAATTGATGACAAAGTTAATCTGAGCAATACAGTAGGTTGGTTTACCACTATATATCCTATTGTACTGGAAACAACTAAAACTGCAGAGCCCGGTGATATGCTTGTGTCTGTTAAGAATCAATTAAGGCAGGTACCCGACAAAGGCATAGGTTATGGTGTACTTAAATACATGAATAAAGATGACCGTTTTGCCAAGCCTGAAAAATGGAATGTAATTTTTAATTATCTCGGTCAATTTGATAATGTAGTAAAAGGAGGCAGCTGGATAACGCCTGCAAATGAATCTACGGGTGTAACTATAAATGAAGAGCATATTATTAATGAAGAATTGTCGGTCAATTGCTTTATAAAAAACGGTCAGCTAATTACCAATTGGAGCTTCAATAGCAATAATTTTTCTTTGGAGCAGGTTAAAGATCTTATACAAATTTACACTTCGAGTCTGCAGGCATTAATTGAGCATTGCACTATTCAAAATACTAATACACTTGTCTCTAATATTAATGCTACGGCTCTCCAAAATGGAACGCAGTTAGCAATCAATAACAAATACCTGGTACCGTTGAAACCAACAGGTAAAAAGTCGCCTTTATACATTGTGGCGGGGGGAGGTGGTACGGCCAATAAGTTTATGCGTTTTGCAAGAATGATGGATAAGGATCAGCCTGTATATGCTATACAGCCTCCGGTAGATACCAATGATTTGCAAACTTTTCCTGATACTATTGAAGGTATGGCCAGCAAGTTTTTGAGTGAAATTTTTACGATCCACCCCGAGGGGCCTTATTCGCTTGCAGGCCATTGCACAGGAGGAAAGATTGCTTTGGAAATGGCTAAACAATTGCAGCAAAGTGGAAAAAAAGTTCACATGCTTGCCATGTTTGACACGCTTATAGGAAAAAATGTTCCACCAGCTCCTGCCTCGATAAAAAATTTATATCATCTGCCCGCAAAAATTCAAGGGACCATTGCCAGGTTAAAACTAAAAATTGATTTTGAATTTTACCTGTTGAGAAAACATCCAAAGAAGGCTGTGATGTATAAGCTCAAATCATTACAAAATAAACTGGGTAAACTTACGTCCAAAACAAATGAGGACATTCCTGTAGTTGTTGATGAGTTTGAAATTTTCGACAAAACATCTGAATTGTATACAAAGGCAAGCCGAAAATATACGTTGGAACGATATGATGGAGACATTTTATTGTTTTATGCAAAGGAGCGTTATTACTTTACCGATGCACAAAACAAGATCAATTTTAAAAAGATTGAACTTAATTACGATTCAAAATATTTATGGAAAGAATATGCAAATTCTGTGATGTTATATGAAGTAAAAGGTGACCATTCTGACATTTTTGAAACAATTCATGGAGATGAATTTGCGATGTTGGTTCAACAACATCTTGATAAACCCGGCACATAAATTTTAGGCTAGGAGTGTCATGTAATACTGCCAATCAATTTTTATGAGTAGTTTTTAGTGGAGGTCTTGGTATACCTTGTTAGGATAGTTTCAATATGAAAATGCAACTTTAGGTCAAAGAACATACTCTTTGATGAAGATTTGAATATTTGCCTGGAAGTTAATCAGGGCACAACCCTACAATTATTTATGAAAAATTATTTAACCTTGAAATTTTCTTTATTTCTCGTTTTCTCTTTGTTTGTTTTAACTCAACTTACGTCTTGCTCGCCTGCAAAAGACCTCGATTATTTTTCTTATCCTGCTTATGATAGCAGTCATATGTTTGTTCAGGAAAGCTATGAGGTGCCTATAAAAGTAGGGGACGATCTTAATATAACAGTAACTTCTTTAGTGCCCGCATACGCTCTTCCTTATTCTGTTCCTTTCGGTAAAAGTCTTATGGTGGACGATGATGGGTACATTTTATACCCGCAATTGGGCCCATTAAAGGCGGTAGGATTAACAAGGAACCAGCTTCGTGATTTATTAATAAGCAAGCTTAAAGTGTACCTTGTAGACCCTGTTGTATTGGTAGACTTTGTTAATTTCAAAGTAACAATTATGGGAGAAGTTGGAAGAGAAGGGGTTATTCAAGTTCCAACATCTAAGATCAATATACTGGAAGCACTTGCCCAGGCAGGAGATATTACGCAGTATGGTCGCAGAGAATCGGTTACCATTATAAGAGAGAAAAATGGGTTGCGTGAGTTTGGGTATGTTAACCTGCTATCACACAACTTTTTTACAAGCCCTTATTACAGGCTTCAACAAAACGATATTATTTATGTAAGGTCTCATAACAAACCAAATTTAAAAGAGCAGGAACTGCAAAAGAAAATATCATTAGGCACCACTATATTAAGTGTATTTACCACTCTTACCTTCCTAATAATTGCCTTAACCAGAAAATAATCTGAAATATTGAAACCGATGTATATTTTAGTAGCCTGTTGTAACAAACAGGCTACTTTGTTTTACGATAGGAAGGTAAACAATGACAAAGGTTTAGCAAATAATACGGTGGCTTATTAGAACCTGAATAAATCGAATATCCCGAAGGTCAATGCAACTTAAGGAAACCAAAATCCTTCTTTATAATTAGCATATAAGATGTTTTTTGTCTTATTTTATCCAATAAAAGTGAAATCGGTTTGTGAGAGTACCAATGTATTAGGTATCAACTGGTATTAATTAAAACGGGTCTATCACATTCAAACGAACGGTTAAGATGAATTTCTTTTTTAAAGAATCCAGGAAAAAACAGCTGCACTACTATAAAAACGGCAGGTCTGAAAATACATCCCTGTTTAGTGTTGCAAAAACTGTTGAACCAGATAAATTCATTGCTCCGCTTCCAAAAAAGCTTTTTAGATTTTCAGTCCTCATTTCTGATCTTATAGCATTAAATTTTGTTTTAATCTTATTATTTCAAATACTTAAGCTAACTAAAGACCCAACTAACCAGCCACTATTTCTCACAACAAATATTGCCTGGATTTTCTCTTCTTATATTACGGCTTTGTATTTTGGAAAGGAAAGATTTCTTATACGTACCATACAAGCATACCTGCTTTATACTGCACTTACGCTGTTACTCATCTTTCTTTTTAAAAGTAACTTTTCGCGGCCTTTTGTATTACTAAATTTTGCAGGATTTGGTTTAACACTAATTGTATCCCGAACAGTTTTTATTGGGGCATCTTCTTATATCAAGAACAACATGCTCACCAGCAAATATATAGTGCTTGGTTATAACGATTTATCGCATAAGTTGGTTGCCAATCTTGGGTCACAAAACCGGACATTTGAAATGCAGGGTTATTTTGATGATTATAATTCCGCAACCCGCTATGCCAAATCTGCACCAATCTTAGGTTGTTTAAGTGATAGTCTTGCCTATGCAATTGAAAATCAGATTGACGAAATATACTCAACAATACCACCTGAAACCAATCCTGAGATTTACGAAATAGCTCAACAAGCGGAGATAAATTTTATCCGTTTCCGTTTTGTTCCCGATTTCAGTGTATTTATTAATAGAAGAGTTCACTTAAGTTTTGTAGAAGATTTACCCGTATTATCGTTAAGGCAGGAACCACTTGAAGATTTGGGTAGCCGTTTTAAGAAAAGAATATTTGACATTGCATTCAGCACGTTTGTAATATTATTCGTCTTATCATGGCTGGTACCTATAATAGCCATATTGATAAAACTGGACTCTAAAGGGCCCGTTTTCTTTAAACAATTGCGCTCAGGTAAGAATAACATGCCTTTCCTATGCTTTAAGTTTAGAAGCCTGAGAGTAAATGATGAAGCTGATAGTAAACAGGTAACTAAAAATGATAGCAGGTATACCAAACTTGGCAAGTTTTTAAGAAAGACAAACCTGGATGAACTACCGCAGTTTTTTAATGTGTTCCAGGGTTATATGTCTGTTGTAGGACCTAGACCACACATGTTAAAACACACCGAACAATATTCTGAGATCATTAATCAATACATGATCAGGCACTTTGTAAAACCAGGACTTACAGGACTTGCTCAGGTTAATGGCTATAGGGGCGAAATAACTAAAGAAGAAGATTTGACCAAGAGAATTGAGTTGGATATAAAGTACATGGAAAACTGGAGCATGCTATGTGATATTCAAATTATCTTCCAAACCCTTTACTTGTCAATTAAAGGTGATAAGAACGCCTTTTAAATATTAAATAAAGGAAAATAAAATGCAAATGAATACCTGCTTACAGGTATTCATTTGCATTTTTACGGGCTTTGTAATTATGGTAGCTTATGTAAGAAAGAGTAATGATGGGTGAAAAAAATAGGGTGACAGTGGCAAGCGTAAGTACATTCATCGTTTTAAATTTAAATGGGGGATTTTTAATGGTGAACGATTTTTTCTTTATGTTATTGTGGGGATCCTGAAATTTATTTTTTAAAAGTTTTCTTTAGCCCTAAAATGCGCATATCTTTTTTGTATTGAAAAAATTAAGATAAGCATTTTGTCTAATTAACATCATGCTTTTTTTTATGATCCGGGTTTTTTTTGTCAAATCTTTTTTGAAGACCAACTGAAAGTGCCATAGTACATACTGCCACAAGCATTCCTGCACCTACATCCAATGGAAAATGCTGACCAAGATAAATCCTTGAATATGCCACCAAAATGGCGGCGACAAATCCTAAAATCAACCAATTTATCGTTTGGCTAAACAAGGCCAGTACCAACACAAAAGTGAAGGCTGTTGCTGTATGTCCAGATGGAAAGCTGTTTATAGAGTGAACCGTTACTCCAGAAACATAATGCACCAGGCTTTGATCGGCAATGGCCTGCAACGGACGGGGCTCGTCAGGATAGATAACCTGCTTACTTATCTGGGTTAATAACGTAGAAAATATAACGGCAGAAAGTAGTAATGGCAGGTATCTTTTTCCTTTTTTTATTATGATTATCGACCCCCACAATAACCAGAAAAGTCCATCCCCAACATTAGTGAAATACTTAAAAAATAAATCTGCCTGGTCACCCAAATCAATATTTAGTAGCAGGAAGAATGCTTCTTTTTTAAGGAGAAATGATGCCAATATCACTAGCCCGCCCATCGTTAAGATTATGAGCATTGTAATTTTGAACTGCCTGTAATTAAGGTTGGTTGTTGGTAACATACAATACGGTAGTAGGTGTTTCAAACAAGTCGTGATGACGTGCAACTTCTTTTAAGGATAAACTTTTAAGGGTATCAGCATAAGCTAACCTGGTTATTATTATTGCCGACGGGTTTTGAAGAATGGCTGACTTTAGTGAATCAACACTTGTGAACCTGTTGACACCAGAGGGCAGATAAAAATTGTAACCCGGATTATAAATTTCATAGGCAAATATTTTATTGTGCTTCAATACCTCGTTAATTGTTTTGGCAACAGGGCTTTGCCTGTAAATTATTGGGTATACCTGGTGCAAAGCAATAATATTAAACAATGAATAAGAGACAAATAATCCAATCACTATTTTATAAATAGTCCACTTTTTCCACTGCCGCAACACAAGAAAAAGGCATAAAGCCCCGGCCAATAATAGTAAGGCTATCCAGCTTACATAGGCTGCTTCCAACTCATTATTGATTGCCAAATATCCTGCAAAGGGGATGATAGTTAATATGCCTAAAACAATAAAAAAGGGATACTTCTTTAAAGTAAAACTCAATGAAAAGACATTGGAAATATAGCTGCCAAGTATGATCGCAACAAATGGATAACAGGGCATGGGATAATTTGGTAGCCGGGTACTGGCTATGCTAAAAAAGATTACAAATGCCAGTACAACTATTCCGCAAAACTGAATGAGGTCAATAGAGAAAATCAGCTTTTTCTTTTTAAATAATTCAGCAGAAAAAGAGGTGAAAGGCAATAATCCTACTACTACAAAAAGGAGTGTTACAAGAAAAAATCCGCCATGCCCCTCCTGGGGATCAGAAAAACGATTTAGGTTATGATCTATAAAAAATCCCCGGGTCCACATACCATTTGTTGCTTTGTGCACTGCCAGGTACCATGGTAGTGTTATAATTGCAACAAGGGCAATAGCTACTAAAAGCTTCCATGAAAAAATTATAGACCATTTCTTTTTCCAAAAAACCCAAATTAAAAGGCATAAGCCAGGCAGGGCCAAAGCCACAGGACCTTTTGCAAGGGTTGCAAGAGAAAATGCTATTGCTGCAATTAGCAGGTATCCAAACTTGTTTTGTTGCAGGTAAGCAAACCCTGTAAACAAGCCAACGGTAATAAAAAAAATGAGATAAGGATCGGGTACACTCAGTCTGAACTCGAATAAGAATTGGGTAGATGCCACCAGTACAAGCGCTGAACAAAACGCCGTAAGATCATTTACAAATTTCCTCGTAAATAGGTAGGTAAGTAACACTGTAAAAAAGCCGGCAACTGCAGAAAAGAAACGGGCAGCAAACTCGTTGACGCCAAAAATTTTATAGGCAACCATCATAAAATAATAATGAAGAACCGGCTTATCAGTTCTTAATTCACCATTGAATGTGGGTACCACCCAATCATTTCTTTGGAACATCTCCCTGGCGCATTGAGCATTTTTTGCTTCATCCAAAATGTAAATGGGAGAGGCGGCTAACCTGACAAATAAAATAAATGCCAGTATACCCAAAAGCCAAAAAATATGAGAGGGTTTGTATTGAGCGGGTATTTGCAACTGACAAATTTTTGAAAGGCGAAACTACAACATACTATTTTTTTGAAGCAAAGTCTTGCGCTCCCCGGGCTTTACAAGCAAATAGTAATATAGTATAATAAGTAGCCCGATAGAAAAAGGAATGATTGTATAAAACCTTAAGTTATTGTTGGTTGAAAAAAAATCTGTGATCATCCAATAACCATTAGCTGTAATCCAAAATATAACTGCCAGGTTGTGCAAAAATTCGCTTTTTATATGGCGGGTTTGCCAGGTAATTAATAATGCAGCGGCCATAGTTGGAACGATCATAATCAGCCCCAGGGGCTTCCATAGCATGGCCCAGCTTAAGTCTTTTATCAGCCAAAAAAGTATATGCAGATTTTCAATTTTTCTAAAACGGGCAGGTATTATATAAAGGTCTTCGTTATTTGTCATGTGCATTATTGAATTTTCAAAAATAGTTGTAACTAAGATTCAGATCATTTTCCTGGCAAGAACTTTTTCAAAACGCTTTACATCTGCATCGTCATAAATGGGTAAACCATCATTTAAATGATTTGCCAATTGGTGGGCAAAAAATGGTGCAAGCGAACATCCTTTTGCCCCCATACCGTTAAAAATTGCCACATTATTATTTTGAGGATGCACCCCTACAAAAGGCCGGCGTTCCATGTTGGCAGGTCTTTCTGATGCTAAATGATCTATAACATTAAAAGGAAGTTTTAGCCAATATGAAAGTTGTTCTTCAACTTTTTTGCGCCACGAAGGTGTAGGGCTCAAGTCTTTAAAATTCCATTCATACGTTGATCCTATCCAAAAAAGATCATCCTTCCACGGCACTATGTTAATCCCCTGTTTGTAAATATTGGTACGTGGTAAGCCGGGTATCGAAACAATCAGCGCTTCTCCCTTCATACGGGTATATGGAAGGTTTTTAAAAAACGGGTTGACAAAACCTGCAACACCCTCGCAGCAAATTATTTTTTGGGCAACATAATTTTTATAAGTAACGCCATCTTTGTCAGCCTTGAAATGCTCCCATAAAAAAGTTTCCCGGAGCAGTTCATTTTTATTAATCAGGTATTGCCGCCAAACTGGTAAAAGAGTTTGCAGGTCTACTAACAAGCATGGATTCACCTGCCCTACACTGTAATGAAAATTGAAAATCTGTTTCAATTCTACAGGATCATCTACCTGGGATAAATAAGGCTCATCAGGCAAACGTTCATTAAAAGCTTCAACCATTTGCCGACTGGGATGAAAGTCCAGGATATTACACTGCCTCACAATTTCAATACCTAAATCATTTCCAAAATTGGTATAGGCATTCCAGGCAAATGGAAGCAATTCTTCTATTCTCCACGTTCTTACAATTCTTCTGCCTGTAACAGGATTTATTACGCCGCTGGCAACTTTTGATGCTGTGTTTGGTCTCTCTTCGTCAATAACAAGTATTGATTTTCCCCTTGCAAGTAACTCCCTGCTAAGCAATGTACCACACAAGCCCTGCCCAATAATTATATAATCAACAAATTGGCTGATAGTAATTTTTTGTGGTAAAATAAATCATCTCTGTGCAAACCACACAAAAACGTTTTTAATAAACTTATTGGAGAAAAGCTGCTAAAAGTTTATGGCTTTAACAGTCAAAGTCTACCTGCAATTTGTATTTTTATAAAAACTTAGAAGCATGAAGGTTTTGTTTTTGGTGTTAATGACTGCCTTGATATTTAAAGGTGCAAGTGCTCAAAATTTTATACCTGGTAGTTTTGTAATGAACCCTTACCAAAACTCATTTTATCATAGCCTTCCCGCAAAGGACAGCCTTTCAAAAAGCAAATGGTCTATTAATAAATACAGTGGAATTCAAACTTCTTTTATTGGATGGAAGGGCGGTTCGGCAACTACCTTCTCAGTGCCTCTTGGCTTACAATTGAATCGAAAATTATCCGACCATATATATGCTTTCGCAGGCTTACAGGTTGCCCCTACTTATGTAAATTTTAACCGGGCTTTTATGCAATCAAATTTTACCAACAGCAAGCCGGGGTTTAATTCACTTATGTACCAACCTAGTGGTTTTGGCATGTATAGTAGGGCAGAATTGGGGTTGATGTACACCAACGAGGAGCGGACTTTCCAGGTGTCGGGCAGCTTTGGTGTAGAGCGGAGACAATTTCCACAGTTTAGAGACTTTCAAACTTTTGAAAGAAAACCCAAATTATAGATTTCACCATATAGATTGCCGGGTGTTTGGCTATACTTTTTTGCTGTTTTTATAGCCATTCTTTACCAGCCATTGCAAAACTTTTTCTCGTTGATCTCCCTGCACAATAATTTCCCTGTCTTTAGCACTACCCCCGGTACCACAATAATTTTTTAGCTTTTTTCCCAATTCTATCAAATCATCTTCAGTTCCCTTGAAGCCCTCAACCAGCGTTACAGCTTTGCCTGCCCTGTGTTTGGTATCGAGTTTTATTTTTAATTTTTGCTGTTCAGGAGTAGGCGTTTCCACCGCACCTTCATCAGGGTGGTCAAAATTAAAATCAGGATTAGTGCTGTATACAAATCCCCTGTTATCGGGCTTATTTTTTTTGTTCATCTTTAAAATTCTACTGATAATTACTATTACAAGCAACAAATTTATACTTCAGCTTTTAAGCTTAGGTCAAGGCTTTTAGCCTGGTGAATAATAGCGCCTACGCTTATATAATCAACGCCCGTTTTTGCAAATGCTACAATATTGTCAAGATTGATACCCCCGCTTGCTTCAGTTTCAAAACGACCATTGACCAGGCTTAATGCTTCACTAATTAAAGCAGGGGTAAAGTTATCCAGCATAATTCTAAAAACTTTTCCCTGCCCTACAGCTATAATTTTTTGAACATCTTCAATGCTGCGTGTTTCCACTTCAATTTTTAAACCCGGTTTAACATCAACGGTGTATTTCCAGGCTTTTTCAATGGCTTTTTCAATTCCCCCGCAATAATCTATGTGATTGTCTTTAAGCATAATCATGTCGTACAATGCAAAGCGATGGTTGTAGCCACCGCCAATTCTTACAGCCTCCTTTTCAAGCAGGCGAAAGTTGGGAGTGGTTTTGCGGGTATCCAAAATTTTTGAATGATATCCTTTTAAAAGGCTTGCATATTGATGCGTTAAAGTTGCAATACCACTCATGCGTTGCATAATGTTTAAAACAAGGCGCTCACATTGCAATATGGTTTGTATAGTGGATGAAACGGTAAAAGCCTGTTCTCCATATTTCATCTCATCACCATCAATTTTTAATGCATTAAAAACTGAAGACGGATCAACAAGTTTGAAAATCTTTTCAGCTACATTCACTCCTGCCAAAATACCATCCTGTTTTATTTTAAGTACAGCTTTGCCGGTTGCTTCCTTGTCAATGCAACTCAATGTACTATGATCGCCATCGCCAATATCTTCAGCAAGTGCTTCCTGTATAAGGTGGTGTAACATTTCTTCGTAGGTACTCATAAAGTAAAATTAAGTCTATGTTTCGGCTGAAGTTGAGTAGAGCATTTTTATCAGCAATAGCAAACTGCAATTTCAGGTTACAAGTTCTTTTTTGGATTTGATAAAATCAGAATATTGGCTTTCTCGGGTACATCATACTTAACAAAACCGAAACACAAAAAAGCCCTGCTAACAGGGCTCGTAGGTTTTTAAGAGATGGGTTGTTAGTTTATTCTAACAGTAATTATCTGGTGCTTACCATCCTTTAATTTAAGCATGATAGAAACCTTGTAGCCTTGTCCATTATTTATGAGTTTGCCGGCTATATACATGGTACCACTCATTTCGCGTTGCGATGAGAGTTCAAAACCTTTAATGTTGTTGTCGTCGAAAAACGACTTGAGTGCAATGCCAGCCTGGTTTTTACCAATACTTTTAATTTCTTCCTTATCAGGAAATTTGATATCCAATATTTTATCAAAATATTCAGAGATGGCTTCTGCATTACCAGATTTTAAGGCATTTACTACCGGTGCACTTTCAGGTTGATACCTGAAAGACATTGTTATGATTGCCAGAAAACCTATGATTATAAATTTTTTCATGTCTTAATTCGTTCGATTGACCCAATACTTGCTAAAAATATGCCAAACTGGTTATAGTACAAAAGTGATGTTATGACCCTGTCTCCTCAAAATCCTTCAAATAAAGTAGCTTTAGCCCATGGAAAACAAACGTGTCATTCTAATAATCATGGACGGTTGGGGCCTTGGAAAAATAAAGTCTGCAGATGCGATTCAAAATGCTAATGTGCCCTTTGTAACCTCATTATATCAGAAATATCCTAATACTACATTAGTTACCTGCGGAGAAGCAGTTGGTTTGCCCGACGGTCAGATGGGAAATAGCGAAGTAGGCCATTTAAACCTTGGTGCGGGCCGTGTGGTGTACCAGGAATTACAACGAATTAATGTTGCCATAAGAGATGGAGAATTTTTTAACAATCCCGTGCTAAAGCAAGCCATTCAAAATGCGAAGCAAAACAACAAACCATTGCATTTAATGGGCCTCGTAAGCGATGGCGGTGTACACAGCCATATAACTCATGTAAAAGCATTTACAACCCTATGTAAGAACGAAGGCTTAACAGAAGTTTACCTGCATGTATTTACTGATGGAAGAGATACCGACCCCAAAAGTGGTTTAAGCTATATAACAGACCTGCAGCAACATTTAAACGAAACTGTTGGTAAAATTGCCACGGTAAGCGGACGATATTATGCAATGGACCGTGACAAACGTTGGGAACGGGTTAAGCTGGCTTACGATGCAATGGTTAACGGGGTAGGAGCAAAGGCAACCGATGCCATTGCAGCCATTGAGCAGTCATATGCTGCAAACCAAACTGATGAATTTATAAAACCAACCGTAATTATAAACGAAGGTCAGGAGCCTCTTGCTACAATTAAGGATGGTGATTCTTTGATCTGCTTTAATTTTAGAACGGACCGATGCCGCGAAATTTCTGAGGTACTAACCCAGGTTGATATGCCTGAAGTTGGTATGCACAAACTAACTGTGGATTATACCACTATGACCGAATACGATGCAAGTTATAAAAACGTTCATGTAATTTTCGAGACCGATAACCTGGAGCAAACATTGGGAGAGGTTTTAGCAGGTAATAGTAAAAAACAAATACGCATTGCCGAAACTGAGAAATACCCGCATGTATCCTTCTTTTTTAGCGGAGGAAGAGAAACGCCATTTGAAGGGGAAAGCAGGATTATGATACCATCCCCAAAAGTGGCTACGTACGATTTACAACCCGAGATGAGTGCAGTGGGCATAACAGATGCTATAGTTGCTGAAATAGCTAAAGAAGAAGTGGATTTTGTTTGTCTGAATTTTGCCAATGCAGACATGGTTGGACATACCGGCTTTTTTAATGCAGTGGTTAAAGCTGTCGAAACTGTTGATCGTTGTGTTGAAAGAGTAGTAACTACTGGCCTGCAACATGGCTATACCATATTTTTAACAGCCGACCATGGCAATGCTGATTTTATGATTAACGAGGATGGCTCACCCAACACGGCGCATTCTTTAAACCCTGTCCCATTTTTTATTATTGATAAAGAGTTTAAAGGCCACCTTAAACCAGGTAAATTAGGTGACCTTGCACCAACCATTTTAACCATGATGAAATTGCCTGTACCCAAAGAAATGACAGGCGATATACTAATTAATTCATAATCATATACAAGCTTATGGTGAAGAAAATTCTGATTGTATTATTGATCATTTTTGTTTTGATACAATTTTACCGACCCGCCCGTAACCTCGCAGGTCAACAGCAACCAAACGATATTAGCCAGGTTTATGCTGTTCCTGAAAATGTACATACTATTTTAAACAAGGCATGCTACGACTGTCATAGCAACAATACCAGGTATCCATGGTATGCTGAAATACAACCTGTTCGCTTTTTGCTGGATGACCACATTGAAGAGGGAAAGCGTGAACTTAATTTCAATGAGTTTAAAACCTTTGCACCCCGTCGTCAGTATATAAAGCTGGAAGAAACTATTAAGCAGGTGAAAGAAGATGAAATGCCTTTGTCATCATATACTTTTATACATACAGATGCCAAATTATCTGATACCGAAAAACAATCCTTAATGACATGGGCACAAAACATTAGGGATACTATGAAAACACAATATCCCATTGATAGTTTGCAGCGGAAAAAGAAATAAGAAGGTGTGGATAGGTTTGCACAAAAAAGACCGGAATTTATTTAATCAGGCAGTAACGATGTTGCAGGCATTGTTTTTTTGCCTTTTGTAAAAACGATATTATGCAAAATCAATCTTTTCAACTATTGATAGACGGGGTGCCTTATAATGTGAAAGCAAATCCATTTACTTTTAATGAGGGTGTCCGCTACAAAATTCAATATAACGAAAGTCATGAATTTATTTTTGCCTGGGATGATAGCGCCATGCAATATCTAGCTATAGATACCGATGCTTCTAAAGTACCATCGAATGTTGAGTTTGCCATTGCCCGGCAACTTGAAAAGCTGAATGAGAGGATCACGATGTAACCGGTCTTCACTATAAAAGAATTCAAATGAGGGGGCTTCTGGTCTTTTTTTTTGTTCGTGATAAAAACATTAAATCTACTCAAGGCAATAGCTAAGAAAAAGGCTTGCTAATGCTTTTTGGAGATACCAGCATTACTTTTTCATGGGATCATTGTTGCGACGCAATCACTTTTTCATTTGTAAATAAAGCATCTTGAATTTTCAAAACATAAGTTGCTAATTAAATATAGACAGCTCCTAAGAAACAGTAAACAAGCTTTCGATTTTTTTGGTCACCTTTTCCATATTGATGCCCTTGCCAAGTACCGCTTTAAATATATCTCCCTGTTCCTTCATCCGGTCAATTGCATTAAAAATATTAAAATCGCCAATAGCAAGTCCTTTCTTTACCTCGTCCCAATGCAGCGGCATAGACACTGGCGCGCCGGGTTTAGGCCTAAGAGAGTAAGGACCGGCAACGGTGGCCTGGGGCCGGTTCTGTAAAAAATCGATGTACATCTTGCCTTTGCGATCGCTCACCTTTCGTTCAATACTGGTAAAGCCTGGTAATTGCCCATGCACCAGCTTTGCTATCACACGGCCAAATTCTTTTGATTGTTCGTACGTGTACTTTGCGCCTAACGGTATATAAATGTGCATACCGGTAGAGCCTGATGTTTTTGGATAAGCCGGTACTTCAATGGCATCCAGAATTTGTTTGCAGACACAAGCGGCTTCCACTACCTGGTTGTAGGCATGCTCGTCAGGGTCAAGGTCAATAATGCACCAATCGGGGTGATCTGGTTTCTCTGCCCTGCTGCTCCACGGGTTTATTTCGATACAGCCCATAGACGCAATGTAGAGCAGGCTGGCCTCATCGGAACCCATCAAAAATTCTTTATCCTTTTTGTCAGCTTCGCTGTGGTAGGGGTAGGTTTTTATCCATTCCGGCACTTTTCCTTTTACATCTTTCTGGTAAAATTTTTTTCCATCAATGCCATTGGGAAAGCGATACAAAGTTTGCGGCCGGTCTTTTATGTAAGGGATTATAAACGGAGCCGCCTGGTAATAATAGTTAAGCATATCCCGCTTGGTAACCTGTACTCCCGGCCAATATACCTTACTAAGATTGGTAAACTTAAGGTCGTGACCACAAATGTTACGCACCTGCGTTTCGTCTTTGGGATTGAGCAGGGTTTTACGTTCGGCCTTGCCAGGTTTGCTGATGAGCTTTTGTTCTACCAGTTCGTTGGCAGAAGCTACCAGTTGGTCTACGGGTACAGGAGTTTCTACCACCACTTCTCCGGCATTTTTATCCTCCCTTAGCCCCTTAAAAGATGGATGCCTGATGGCGCCATCTTTGGTCATTTCGCGGTAGCTGATCTCGCAAACAATTTCAGGTTTCACCCATACCACATCGGCCTTTGGAGGATTGGGCCTGAAGCGGGAAGGCTTATTAAACTCAGGTGCAATTAAAAAAGGTGATTTTGGAACTTCGAGGGGTTTTAATTTTTTGACCAGCTCTTTTTGAAAATTTTGTGTAAATCCCGTGCCTACCGTACCAAGCGATACAAATGCTCCCTGGTTAAAAATACCCAGCAGTAATGCACTAAAGGGTTTCGAGGTATTTTCATTGATCGTGTATCCTCCAATAATTGCCTCCTGTCTTTTCTCAGTTTTAATTTTTAGCCATTCTTTTGTACGCAAACCAGTTGTGTATTTGCTATTTGCCTTCTTAGCCATAATACCTTCCAGACCCATGCTTTCTGCCAGCTTAAAAAAGTTACTCCCATCAGCTTCAAAATTTTCGCTTCGCTTTATGGTGTTATTCGGCAAGTCAAGGGTGTTCAGAATTTTTCTTCGCTCACTCAACTCCACATCCAACAAACTAAAACCCTCCAGCCACAGCACATCAAATACATACAAGACCAGGTGGCCATCTGCTTCGCTACGCCAATTTTGCAAATCGCCAAAATCCGGTAATCCCTTATCGTTTAGTACAACTATTTCTCCATCAAAAACCGCATTAATATTCCATTTTTTCAATGCATCATACACCGGGTAAAACTTTTCGTTAAACGAATTATTGTTACGGCTTTTTATATCTATTATTCCATTATTCAGGTAGGCAACGGCACGGTATCCATCCCATTTAACTTCGTACATCCAGCCTGGCTCATCAAAAGGTTTATCGGTTAAGGTAGCCAGCATAGGTGGTATCAATTCGGGGAAAGGAGTATGGGCTGGCAAGTTTGTTTTACCCAATACTTCCCTTACAACATTAGCGTAAGCATTGTTTGTTTGCTTCATAAAAAGACAGTTAAAACAAAAATTTGGTTTAATAAATCGTGCCATTAGCAAGGAAAGGAGATGTTAGTTGACTGACAGGGAAGAGGATGGTGGTTGATGGCTGTCCAAAAGTTGACAAATAAAATTCAGCCTGCTGAATTTGCGTTTTGCATTCCTTCCTTAGCGTCTTCGTGTCTTGGTGGTTCAAAAGAAAAGTTAATCGTTGTTCGTTGCCTTCTGCGTTTTACTTTTTACTTCTTCCTCCGTGTACCTCCATGCCGTTGTGCCGCTGTGGACCAAAAAACGCATTAAGCATTTTATCTTTTAGTTGGAATATGTTTACTAAAAACCTAATTTTCTTGTATGCTTTTTTAAACACCAAAAACATAACTATTATGAAAAAAATGATTGCTCCTGCCATGGCCTTGCTCCTGGTAATTTGTATGGCTGCCAAAACAAAACCTGCCAAAGAAAAATGGATCAGCTTGTTTGATGGCAAATCACTCAATGGCTGGAAGGTGGGCGATAATGCCGCCTCGTTTAAAGTGGAGGATGGTGCTATCGTTGCAAATGGACAAGTAGCCCACCTTTTTTACGATGGTCCGGTAATGGATCATAACTTCAAAAATTTTGAATTTACAGCCTCTGTAATGACAACACCCGGTTCTAACTCAGGCATCTATTTTCATACCGTATACCAGGATAAAAGCTGGCCCGCAAAGGGATACGAAGTACAGGTAAACAACTCGCAAAGCGATTGGCGCCGCACCGGAAGCCTGTATTCTATTAGCGATGTAAAAGAAGTTTATGTTAAAGACAATGAATGGTATACCGAAAGCTTTAGTGTACAAGGTAAAAGAGTGGTTATAAAAATTAACGGCAAAGTAGTGGTAGACTATACCGAGCCTGAAAATGTTGAAAGACCAGAAGGCATGAAAGGAAGGGTAATATCGTCAGGTACTTTTGCCTTGCAGGGCCACGATCCTAACAGCAAGGTTTATTTTAAAGATATTAAGGTACGACCGCTACCTTAAGCATGCCATCGCACCTAAACCAAACTTCAATTGTAAACTTTTCAAACAATTGTATGAAACTTCAGCAAAGCATTTTATTTCTGCTGCTCATTTCATTTTTATCTATTGCAGCCACTACAGAAAAGACATTACCTGTAGCAACAACCAGTAGTACCGAAACCCCTGTTGTGTACCCAATGGCTACACAGGAGGTACATCAAAAGAAATTGAATCTTTTGCAACACTTGATGTTTAAGCTGGCCGTTAAAAAGTTTAAAAAAGCAGCCGATACCGAAAAGGCAGACCGGCAGGCAAGCGCTGCTTTAATTTTTGGCATTGCGGCACTGGGCACTTTAATAATTGGGCTTTTCGTTCCTTACATTGCATTGGCTGCCATACCAACAGGTATTGTTGCAATGGTGTTGGGAAAGCAGGCGGTTATAGGCGGCACTAACGATCCGGCAAAAGCTAAAATAGGTAAAACCCTGGGGCTGGTATCGCTTATAGCTTTCGCATTTATTTTATTGTTGGCTGCAATAGTGGTGGCTTCGTGGAGCAACTGGTAATCTGTTACTTCCATTCAAAAAAAAATTTAGAACGCATTACATCGTCATAGAAACTGCTGATTATCCGCAGTCAACATAGCCGATGTTAGCCGTATAAGAGCTACCGTATGTACACATCAAACTAATGTCAAAAAATAAGGTAACCACAGAGGACACAAAGAAAGAACCACAGAGAAAAGCCGGAGTAAAATCTTTGTGTCCTTTGTGAAAGATTCTTGTTTTCCTCTGTGGTTTATATCACCCTACCGTGTGTTTACACATCCAACTAACGTCAAAAAAAGGTAAACAGCTTCACAAAGAAGGTGGCACAAGGAGAAGCCAGCGTTAAATCTTTGTGTCCTCTGTGAAATACTCTTGTTTTTCTCAGAGGCAATATCTCT
>JBBQVY010000034.1:0-30661 GCA_038211085.1 Chitinophagales bacterium
GAGTTTGTTGAAAACAAGGGCCAGTGGAATGACATGGTGACCTTTAGAGGGCTTACCAATACTGGTGCATTTTACCTAACCAAAAACGGCTATCGTGTTTTGCAACACAATACTTCCGATCTTCAAAAGCTTGCAGCACACTTTCATGCAGATGAAGGCACTACCTACAAGTTAGTGACCGCGGGATCCAAAGATAAATCAGCCCAACGTGCAGCCTTACCTCCGGCTGATGACAATGTTTTACTACGTTCTCACGCCTATGATGTGCGGTTCTTAAATGCATTAAATCCTGCCATAAAAGGTGAGAAGCCTTTGTCAGCCTTATCAAATTATTTTATCGGCAACGATTCATCAAAGTGGGCTTCGGATTGTAAAACATTCCAGACCGTTACTTACGAAAATATGTATGCTAATGTTGATGTTAGGTACTACACCAATGATGGTCAATTAAAGTATGATATTATAGCCCGGCCAGGAGCTGACATCAATAACATTACCCTAAAATTTGATGGTGTTGATGATATAAGTGTGCGCAATGGTCAACTGATAATTAAAACTTCTGTGGGTGAAATGAAGGAGCTGGCACCCTATACTTACCAGATTGAAAATGGAACAAAAAAAGAAGTGCCCTGTAAGTTTTTGGTAACCGGCAATGTTGTAAAATTTGTGGTTCCTCAATATTCAAAAAATGTTCCGCTGGTTATTGACCCCACGCTTATATTTTCAACCTTTACAGGTAGCACTGCTGATAACTGGGGTTATACTGCAACGTATGGCCCGGACGGCAGTTTTTATGCCGGGGGAATTGTATTTGCCGCCGGCTTTCCCACAAGCCCCGGGGCATTTCAAACCAATTACCAGGGTGGTGCAAACGAAGACAGCCAGGGTGGTTACGATATGGGCATTATGAAGTTTAGTCCCGATGGTAGCAGCCGTATTTATGCTACCTATATCGGAGGTTCTGCAAACGAACATCCGCATAGTATGGTGGTGGATGCTCAAAACGAACTGGTTATTGGTGGTCGAACAAGCTCAACCAACTTTCCTACCAAAGCACCCAATTTTGGACCCTGTGGTAATTACGATATTGTATTGGTTAAATTAAATGCGGCAGGCAATGCCTTATTGGGATCTATGAAAATTGGTGGTAAAGAAAATGATGGTGTAAACATTCGTTCCAAATATGCAAGCCCATCTGGTGCCGAATCAATCCGAAGAAATTATGGTGATGATTCAAGAAGCGAAGTAATACTTGACAATGCCGGTAATATTTATCTTGCCTCCAGTTGCCAGTCCACCGATTTTCCTGTAACCCCCGGAGCATTTCAAACTACCCGCGGAGGTGGCAGGCAGGATGGTACCATTATCAAAGCCACTTCTAATCTTTCAACCATTTTGTTTAGCAGCTTCTTAGGCGGTAAAGATGATGATGCTTGTTTTGTACTCGCCATCAACCCAATTAATGGCAATTTGTATGTTGGTGGTAATACGGTGAGTAACGATTTGCCTGGGGATAAATCAGGTGTGATTAATAGTAGTTTCCAGGGTGGCATATGCGATGGTTTTGTAAGTATAGTATCCAATGATGGCTCGGCATTACTTAAGACTTCTTATATAGGTACATCCGGTGCTGATATGTTATACGGTATCCAGTTTGATGCATTTGGGTTTCCTTATATTATGGGTACTACAACGGGCAATTTTCCTGTTATCAATGCGGCCTTCTCTCAACGTAATGGCAAGCAATTTATTAGTAAACTTAAGCCCGATTTATCGGCCTATGAGTATTCAACCAATTTTGGTACAGATGTGTTAACACCAAACATATCACCCGTTGCTTTTTTAGTAGACCGATGTCAAAACGTATATGTTTCGGGGTGGGGTGGAGAACTTAACAGGCAAAATGGCACCTCAAACCCTGGGTATCCTAACTCGGGCACAAGTGGTTTAACCACTACACCCGATGCCATTCAAAGCAGGACTGATGGTAGTGACTTTTACTTTTTTGTATTAGAAAAGAATGCCGCCAGCCAGTTGTATGGCAGCTTTTTTGGCCAGAATAGTACTGGTGGTGGTGGCGAGCATGTGGATGGCGGTACCAGTCGGTTTGATCGTAATGGAGTAATCTACCAGGCTATGTGCGCCAACTGCGGCAGAAATGCGGTTTTTCCAACTACTCCGGGTGTATGGTCTCCAACGAATGGCTCTCCAAATTGTAACCTGGCTGCAGTAAAAATAGCTTTCAACCTTGCAGGTATAGCCAGCAGTTTACGTGCAAGTATTAATGGTGTTATACGTGATACCAGTGGATGTGTTCCCCTGAATGTTGATTTTGCCGATACTGTGGCTGCAGGTAAAAGTTATGTTTGGACCTTTGGAGATGGCAGTCCTGATGTTAGAACTACCGTTCCAAATGAGAAGCATACATTTAATAATGTGGGAGATTACAGGGTACGTTTAATATCAATTGACTCCACCAGTTGCAATATTCAGGACACAGCTTACACAACCATAAGGGTAAGAAATGATGAAGCTTTTTTAAGTTTCAATTCAGCTAAAACAGGCCCCTGCGAATCGACTACTTACCAATTTACAAATACCTCTACAGTTGCTACAGGCAAACCATTTGGCAATAGTTCGTTCACTTGGTATTTTGATGATGGAACGCCGCCATTTATAACTGGCAAAGCGACGTTTACGCATGCCTTTCCGGGGATAGGTACGTACAACATACGAATGGTACTTACTGATACCAACTTTTGTAATGCCCCTGATTCCGCTTTAAAAACTTTGAGAATTGCAGCCAATGTTAAAGCCTCATTTGAAACCCCGCCAAGTGGATGTGCTCCTTATACGGCAGTAATTAAAAATACAACAGCAGGTGGGCAAACTTTCGCCTGGAATTTTGGCGATGGCACCACTTCCACTCAAAGTGAACCAACACATATATATTCTAATCCGGGTACCTATACCATTAAACTAATAGCAACGGATCCTGCAACCTGTAACGTAGTTGACAGTTCTAAATTTACCATAACTGTAAGCGGAAGTCCTACGGCAGCGTTCACTTTTGCTCCAAAACCTCCGCAAGAAAATACACCTGTCGATTTTATCAATACATCACTTGGCGCAATAAGCTACAAATGGAACTTTGGAGATGGCGATTCCCTGGTAACCACTTCCACTCTTGCTTTCAAGCATATTTTTAACGAAACAAAGGCATTTAATACATGCCTGGTAGCAACCAACCAGTTTGGTTGCAAGGATACCTTTTGTGCCGAAATTAAAGCCATAGTGGTACCAATTGTTGACGTGCCAAATGCGTTTACTCCAAATGGCGATGGCATTAACGACAAAGTTTTTGTTAGAGGTTATGGTATTACAAAAATGGTTTGGAGAATTTATAACAGGTGGGGTGTATTGGTGTTTCAAACTGCCAACAGGTTACAAGGATGGGATGGCACGTATAAAGGAAGCGTACAGCCCACCGAAGTTTACAATTATGTTTTAGATGCAGAGTTTGGCGACAAGGTTAAGTTTCAGAAAAAAGGCGATATCACTTTATTATAATCCATATGAAAAAATTTTATCGATATATAATGATCTGCACGGGCAGCCTAATTGCCGGTGCAACATTACAGCAGGCAAACGGGCAGGATCTGCATTTCTCGCAATACTTTCATGCTCCCTTGCTGGTTAACCCGGCCAATACAGGGTTTATTCCGGACGGTGATTATCGGGTGGGTATAAACTATCGTACACAATGGGCATCTATAAGTAACAACCCTTATAAAACAATGAGTGCCTACGGCGATGTACAGCTTTTTGGTAATCGGTTTGAAAATGGATGGGTTGGAATGGGCGGATCGATACTAAGAGATGTAGCGGGTGCCGGCAATCTTACTTCTACCAAAGCATACGGATCCATTGCTTACCACCAGGCTATTGGGCTGGGCAGCCTGGTTAGTGCAGGTTTTAACCTGGGGTATGTTAGCAAGAGAGTAGACTTTACCAAGCTCACATTCGACAATCAATGGAACGGTAAATTTTTTGATGTTGGTGCCCCAAGTGGCGAGGCCTTTCAAACCAATAGCCTTGGTTATGTATCATTGGGTGCCGGTTTGAATTATGCTTATTATCCAAATGAAAATACTTACCTGAATGTTGGGTTTAGTGCCCTCAACATCAACAGGCCAAAGGAATCCTTCTTTAGTACTACTGCAGTTGACGCAAGAGTGTTACCCCGCTTTACCACGTTTTTAAATGGCAGTTTTAAAAAGTCTGATGTATGGATTTTGAATCCCAATATATATGTTAGTAATGTAGGTAATGTATGGGAAGTTGTTGGTGGCATGAATGCTCAAAGAGATTTAAGCGGTGATGGTAATACGCAGTTGATTTTAGGCGCTTATTACAGGGTTAAAGATGCAATTATTCCTATGGTTGGTTTTCAGCAAAATGGGTACAAGCTCACTTTTAATTATGATGCTACAACATCGTCATTAAAGCAATACAATGCTACAAGAGGAGCTTACGAAATTTCCATTGTTAAGCAGGGTTTAATCAATACCTCGGCTGGTATCAAGTGTCCTGCAGTTAGATTTTAATATGCCCGGTTTATAAACATCATTATAACAAAAGAGGCGGTTGCATATTATTGCAACCGCCTCTTTTGTTTAGGAACCTTTCCTAAATCTCTTCCTTGTTTCCACCTTCGTTATTAATTGAAAAGTTCTTGTCTTTTAAATACGACTTGTATTTTTCATTCATTTCTTTTGATTGTTTGGTTCCATTTATAAAAAGCTCACCGTCTTTAAATTCAATTGAGTAAGGTTTTTTAATATCGATCAATCCATCGGCTGACAACTTATTAATCAACTCCTTTGTCTCAGACATTGTAGCCCTGGCTTTTATCATTTCACCCTGCGCCATTTTCATTTCTTCTTTTGCCTTCTTCAATTCCTCCTGCACTTCCTTTTTAATTTTTTCCTTATCAATGTTGATGTCAAACTTTTCATGCTTCAGATCCAGCTTTATATGCTCCATTTCCCTGTTCAGATTTTCCATTTCTATTTCAGGAATGCGAACATCTTTCAGCTTCAATTCCATTTCTTTAAAATCAACTTTGGCGAGTGTTTCTTCTACCTTTTTGTTTATGTTTTCAACATTTACATTTTTGAGTTGGGTATTAATCTCTTTCTCTATTTTCGAAAAATCCATCTTTTCAAGCTGAACATCCAATTCTGCAAGCTGCTTGTCCAGCATTTTCATTTGTTCGTCTAATTGATTACTGTTGTTAGCATTTTCAGATCTATTGCGTTTGCGGCGTGTGGAGGTATCCTCATCTCCTTTTGAGTAACCGTCCCGAAAGGATTTTTGCCGGGATGTACCTGGTTGACGAAAGGAAAAGAAGCCAATAGAAATGGCAACAATGGCCAACAGGATAACAATTTTAGAAGCATTGAGTGTAGGTTTCATGTGAGTTAGTTAAGTAGTTAAGTATTACGAATTAGTTCGTATCAAATATACGATCCACTTCGTACTTCGCTAATTACTCTTAATATTTATTGAAATTTTTAACATATAGCCTATAATATGCTGATGGTACAAAACTGAAGAGGCATCCATTCTTTCCCAATTAAATCTTAAAGAATCACCAGGCTGCCAACGTAAACTGAAAAATCAGAATCTTAGCAGGATAATATATTTCATGAAAAAATTATTAATCAGTTTCGGGTTAACAGCAATAACATTCTGCTCTTTTGCACAAGAGGAAAGCGAAGAAGAAAGAGGAAAATTTAAAAAAGAAAACATTTTTATAGGTGGAGGTATTGGCCTTGGTTTGGGCGGATGGAGTTCGGGTTTTAACCTTGGCGCCAACCCTGAAGTAGGTTACAGCATCGCTCCGTGGCTGGATGCAGGCATATCATCTAATGTCAATTATTTTTCGTTTCGGGCCGAAGTAAACAACGGCATTCGCCAGCGAAGCTTAAATCTTGGTGTAGGTGCTTTTACACGAGTTTATCCCTTAAGAGGTTTTTTCATCCAGGCTTTGCCTGAATACAATTGGATAACTACCAATTTAAAGAACATGAGTTTTGGAAGCACCGGCGAGACTTATCAAATTAAACAGGAGGCGCCAAGCCTGTTATTAGGCGTAGGCTACGGAACCCGCAACATTGGCCGATCTAATTTCTATACGGCAATTATGTTTGATGCGGGTAATAACCCGGCATCACCTTACATAGATTCCCAAGGTTCCAAACTCCCCGTTTTCAGAACTGGCTTTAACATTTATTTAGGGCCAAAGCGTCAAAGATAGATTGGGGATCGTTAAACACTACTACCCTGCTTTCCCAATCTTCGTATAAAAAGCCATGCTGCTGTAGTTGCTTAATGTGGCTTAATAAGTGATCGTAAAATCCTGCGGTATTCAGCAGGATTATTTTTTTATTGTGAATGTTCAGTGTATTCCAGGTAAGCATTTCAAACATCTCATCTAAAGTGCCGTACCCACCTGGTAAAATGATTGCTGCATCGCAACGATCGTACATAATTTTTTTACGGCAGTGCATATCGGCCACCACCTGCAAATCGGTAATGCCATTATGTTGGTGCTCCCAACCAATCAACAACTCAGGAATAATGCCCATTACCCTGCCACCGCTATCCATAACTGCATCGGCTACGGCACCCATTAAACCTTTACTGCCTCCTCCATAAATGAGGGTAATGTTATTTGTGCCCATGAGGGTGCCCAGTTCGGCTGCATGCCGGCCAAACATTGGATTGTTACCCGCCTTAGATCCGCAAAACACAGCTAACGATTTATATTGCATGCTTACGACTTGAGACATTTTAAATAATTATTTACACACTTCATATGGAGTAAAAATATTCTACCAGGATTAACGTTGTTGTCAACTTGCACAATATTAGTGTATAAAATTTTACTACTTTTCGCCCTCCTTTTAAAATAAGAATAACTTAATTTATACTATGTCGCCTACCCTCTTATTCACTTTTGTACTTGCATATTTCGGCTTATTATTAGGTGTTGCATGGTACACCAGTCGCAATAGCAACAACGAAACTTTCTTTATTGGAAACCGCAATAGCAATTGGATGCTGGTTGCATTTGGCATGATCGGAACATCATTAAGTGGGGTAACTTTTGTAAGTGTTCCGGGCAAGGTAGGTATAGCTGCATTCTCTTATTTCCAGGTGGTAATCGGTTATATCATTGGATATTTTGTAATTGCTTTTGTATTGCTGCCGTTGTATTATAAAATGAATCTTACATCCATTTATAATTACCTGCTAAAGCGTTTTGGAAATTACGCTTACAAAACCGGGGCTCTTTTTTTTATTATATCAAGAACCCTTGGTGCAACAGCCCGTCTTTACCTTGTAATAAACGTGTTGCAGATTTTCATCCTCGATACTATGGGTGTTCCCTTTTTTGTAACGGCCTTTGTTATACTGCTCATGATTTTGCTCTACACTTTTGAAGGGGGTGTTCGCACCATTGTTTTTACAGATACACTTCAAACAACCTTTATGCTGCTGGGGTTGATCGTTTGTGTTTTTTACATCATGAGCCAATTGAACCTTTCCATGGCAGGTACGTGGCAGGCGCTGGAGTTTAATAAATTCACTCACATTTTTAATACCGATATTAAAAGTGGAGATTTCTTTTTAAAATCTATTATTGGTGGCGCCTTTATAACTATTGGCATGACAGGTCTTGACCAGGAAATGATGCAGAAAAACATAAGTGTAAGGACACTGAAAGACTCTCAAAAAAACATGCTAACCCTTAGCATACTACAGGCAATTGTTGTTTTTATTTTTTTAGTGTTAGGAGGATTGCTTTACATATATGCCATGAGCAAGGGCGGCAGTTTTGAACAGGTGGCTGTAAATGGTAAACAACAATTGCATTTTTTACTGGATGGAAAAAATGTGATTGGCGATAATATATTTCCCGAGATTGCCTTTAGCTACTTACCTCCTATTATTGGTGTCATTTTCATTATTGGCCTCATATCCGCCTTATTCCCCAGTGCTGATGGAGCTTTGACAGCACTTACTTCTTCCATTTGTATTGATATTATAGGCTTAAAACGAAAAGAAGAGTGGAACGAGCAAAAAAGAAAACGCATACGCATGACGGTGCATTTTATTATGGCGATAGTGTTTTTAGGTTGTGTGCTTGTTTTTAAATGGATCGATAATAAATCTATCATCGATATTATATTAAAATTGGCCGGCTATACTTACGGGCCTTTACTGGGTTTGTTTTCATTTGGAATACTTACAAAACGAAGATTACCAGAATCGATAGCTGTGACCATTGTAACCCTTGTTGCTCCTGCACTTTGTTACATAATTGATCTGAATGCTACCAAATGGTTGGACGGTTACCAGATTGGAATTGAACTACTCATAATTAACGGTCTTATTACTTTCATCGGTTTATGGTTCATTTCAAAAAAGAGTGGTTTTACACGATGAAGCAATTACCTCTAACCAGGCTAAATAACTTTTGCAATAATAAAAGCTTAACCTGTTTACAAGATAGTTAGGGTGCATTTTAAGTGGTCGTATGTATTGCCCCGGCATTTCATGCCGGGAAATCAATTTTAAATTATTGTATTGGCTTTAGCCTAATGTTTTTCTGCAAGAGGGCTTTGGCTAAAGCCCGGTGGATTTTTGTTCATACATTTCCGGCATAAATGCCGGGGCAACACAAAAACAGTAGCGAAAATTTGGAATGTACCAGATAGTTAGAATAAGAAAAATAAATTTATATTTTTATCTAATAATATGATTGCTGACAACCTAATAAATCCACAGGCTGAAGCCTATGCTGATAATTTTACTTCGCCGGAAGGCACAATCTTAAAAAAGATAAACAAAGAAACTACTGAGCAGCACCAGCAGGCACATATGCTAAGCGGGCACGTTCAGGGCAAACTTTTAACTTTTATAAGTATCATGTTGCAACCAAAATTCGTTCTTGAGATCGGAACTTTTACGGGTTACAGCGCCTTGTGCCTTGCAGAAGGGTTACAGAAAAATGGGGAATTACACACAATTGAACTTAGGGAGGAGGATGCAGAAACTGCTTTAAAAAACTTTATATCAGCAGAAAAGCATAATGTCATTACATTGCACCGCGGCAAAGCAATAGATATATTGCTAAAATTACCCCATTTGTGGGATTTGGTATTTATTGACGCTGATAAAACTGGCTACATTGAATACTATGAAAAAATTGTGCCCCGCTTATCAGACAAAGGTATCATCATAGCCGACAACGTTCTTTTTCACGGGCAGGTTCTGGAGCAGCCACCAAAAGGCAAAAATGCTATTGCCATCCATGAGTTTAACAAACATGTGTTAAACGATGAACGTGTTGAGCAAGTCATGCTAACAGTAAGAGACGGATTACTAATAATTAAAAAGAAACAATGATAAAATTGACAAAGTTTATCACCACACTCATTTTATTAAGTGCCTCAATACCAGCATTTGCACAAAATGAAACATCAAGAGCTGCAGCTTACATTAAGCAGTTTAGTCAAATAGCCATAGCCGAAATGATTCGTACCGGTGTTCCTGCCTCTATCACTCTTGCACAAGGCGTGTTAGAAACAGGTGGCGGCCAAAGTGACCTTGCCTCTATTGCCAATAATCATTTTGGCATCAAGTGTAAATCAGAATGGAAAGGAGAAACATATTTGCATGACGATGACGCTAAAAATGAATGCTTTAGAAAGTATCCTTCAGTTGAAGCATCTTTCCAGGATCATTCAGATTTTTTAAGATTACGTCCTAATTATGCATTTCTTTTTAAACTGGATCCCACAGATTATGAAGGTTGGGCTAAAGGTCTTAAAAAAGCCGGCTATGCAACCAACCCGCTATATCCCCAAAAGCTTTTAAAAATTATTGTAGAAAATAATCTCCAGGAATACACTTTATTGGCTTTGCAGGGTAAGTCGGCAAACGAGGCTCAAATATTTACAGCAAAAAATGAAAAACCTGCACCTTCTGAAACTATTGTAGAAGAAACAAAAGATGTTGTAAATACTCTTGAAATTTACACCGGTAATTCAACTCAACCTGCTACTGCCACTAACATAGCAAAAACTAATGCACAATACCAGGCAGGTAAGGTGTTTTTGATAAACGAAGCAAAGGTACTTTTTGCAAGCTCCGGCACATCTCTTTTTGCAGTGGCAAATCAATACAATATTTCTTATAAAAAATTATTAGACTTTAACGACCTGCCCGAAGTTGATATTTTGAGTGATGATCAACTGATCTTTCTTCAGAAAAAACCTAAAAGAGGCAAAACAGATATACACGTTGTAAAGGCAAATGAAAACCTGCACCTTATAAGCCAGGAAGAAGGCGTGCAATTAGCCAGTGTATTGGAATTTAACCGCCTGGAAAAAGGTATGGAACCGGCTACAGGCGAAAGACTTTACCTTAAATTTCCTGCTCCTACAACACCTAAGTTAGCTACTAACAGCAAAACGCTTGCAGCAAACTAATTGAGATAATTTATTCAGCGCATCAAGTATTCTTCATGTCTTCTATTGTTGTTCATAACAAAACGTTTGTTCCTTACCTGTCCGAGAAGGAAATTATTGTCAAAGTAAATGAGCTTGCAGCCCAACTTAGTGAAGACTATAAGGATAAAAGGCCTTTGTTTATATCGATATTGAACGGAAGTTTTATGTTTTCCTCAGACCTTTTTAAAAGACTTACGATTGATGCAGAGATATGTTTCATAAAACTTGCATCGTACAAGGGAACTAAATCGAGCGGGCAAGTGATTACTGCTATAGGTTTGGATACTGATATTGCCGGAAGAAACATTGTAATTCTGGAAGATATTATAGATACCGGCAAAACAATGAACCAGTTTTTGCCCCAGGTTTACAACCAGCAACCCCTCAGTCTTAAAATTGCTGTATTACTGCACAAACCTGAAGCCTCCGTGTTTCCTTTAAAAATTGATTATACCTGCTTTACTATACCTAATAAATTTGTGTTAGGTTATGGATTAGATTTTGATGGCCTTGGGCGTAACCTTCCCGAATTATATCAATTAAAAGAGGATTGATTATATCTTTCCCTTAACATTTTTCCCTACCTGTACCTGATCTGCGCTACTGACTTCCAATAATAAAAGTGCTACTTTAGTACCTGTTTATTAGTGAAGTTTTTTATTGAATTTAAGTTGTTGAAAACAATTATCAAATTCACTTATTCATCTTCATGTATAGTGTTTTAAAAAATTGAAGTGAAGCAGACCCTGATTGTATTTGCCCTATTGATGGCCCATACCTCCTTTTCACAATACTACCTTCGTGGAGAAGTTCGCGATGCCTTAAACCAACCATTACAGGGGGTAAAGATCAACCTGTTTTCAAAAGGAGAATACCCATACTACAGTGGCTCATCCGGTGCATTTGGCATTCCTACCTCTTTAAAAATTGATACAATCACATTTGCGGCTAAAGGATATGAATTACTGAAAACAGCAGTAGAGAGCGCAAAATATTCAGTGTTCACACTTAAACCAACTGAAATTATTGCAAGTGCTTCGCATGTCCGGTTATCCTCTTTCACAAAGGATCTGCTCAACGAGGAAAAACATTCAACTAATGTATTAGGCGAAAGCTATTCGAGCACTGTAGAAAATAAGTTTGTTGAAACAAAACAATTTCCTGAAACCGGTTATTCAGTTAATGTTGATCGTGCGTGTTACAGTAATATCAGGCGATTTTTAAATACAAAGACAAAGCCACCTGTTGATGCTGTGCGCATTGAAGAGATGCTTAACTATTTTAATTTTAGTACAGATCAATCTCAGCCTACTTCAACTTTTACCGCAAATACTACCTTAACCTCCTGCCCGTGGAACCCCGAAAACCAATTGTTGTTCATCAATCTTAAGGCAAAAAAGATAAACCTGGATAAAACGCCATCAACCAATCTTGTTTTTTTAATAGATGTATCAGGTAGCATGGACATGCCTAACCGGTTGCCATTGGTACAAAGTGCCTTTAAATTATTAGTTGAAAACTTACGAAGCAAAGACACTGTATCAATTGTAACCTATGGGGGAACAGTTTCTATTCCCCTGCAACCAACCAGCGGAAGCGAAAAATTTACTATTATCCAGGCTATTGAACGATTAACCTCCAATGGCTCTACCCCCGGAGAATCTGCCATTAGGGTAGCGTATAAAGTAGCTAAAAGAGCTTTTATTAAAGGTGGCAACAACCGTGTAATACTTGCAACCGACGGTGACTTTAATGTTGGGCAAACCAGTGAAGAAGATCTGGAGGAACTTGTAAGCCAGGAAAGAAAATCAGGAATTTTCCTAACCTGCCTTGGTGTGGGAATGGGGAATTATAAAGACAGTAAACTTGAATCGCTGGCTAAAAAAGGTAATGGCAACTTTGCTTACCTCGACAATGAAAAAGAAGCCGAAAAAGTACTGGTAGAAGAATTTTCGCAGACTTTGTATAACGTTGCATCGGATGTATACCTCAACATAAAATTTAACCCGGCGCTGGTTAAGGAATATAGACTGATAGGTTTTGAAAACAAAGTTAGTGCGCTGGAAGATTCAACCAGTGCCCTGGAGGGCGGGGAAGTAGGAAGTGGTCACCGCCTGCTAAGTGTTTTTGAAATTACACCCTGGAATAGGGCTGATAGCTTATCAACCAATGCTGATGAATTGATAGCTAAGATTGACCTGAATTACAAATTACCCGGCGATCAGGAAGTGAGGTATCAACAGTTTGATGCGAAAAATTTATTTAGACCAATAGCTGATACCGATTCCAGTTTACGCTTTGCCTCATCGGTAATTATGTTTGGTGGCTTACTTAAGCAGTCAAAGTACTTTAAAAATGTTGTTTGGGATGATGTTTATAACCTGGCAACTTCTTCTGCCAATACCCATAACCAACTACAAACTGAATTTATTGACATGGTTCAGAAGGCAAAGAAGATATATGGCAACAATAAAAAAAAGTGGTAACTATTGCCTGATTTTATAACCCATTTGAGGCATTACGCTTCTCCAGTTGCTTCACTATAATAGAAGCTAAAATTCCACCTGCCACATACAAACCAACTGTTAGCAATTTCTTTTTAGCACCTGAATGATCTTCATGAGTAAAATATTCTTCTTTAGGTTGAAGTAAAATTGTACCCACACCCACACTTAAACCCAAGGCTGCACCTTGCAAAATTGCATTTTCACCAGTGTCACCAAAAAGCCCGGATATAGCTGAAGTTGCTTTTTCGCTAACTCTCTCCAATAACTCTGTTACATCGTTATCAGGAACATTCAAATCGGCTTTGTCTGCCAGCTTCATTATAGTGTTACGACCCAAATCATTAAAATGAGGAGCATTTGGGTTGAACATACGAACAATCTTCTGAAGTATTGTAAGGGGGCTTTGGGTTGCTAAATCATCCAGGACAGATAAGGTTGAGCTCATATGGTACTTTTTAAAAGAGTTTAATTAATCAAATTCTAACACTAAAAATACAATGCCATGTATTTACAACTCTTGTATGTTCATATCCCAAAAACACATGGCGTTTTGCTTTCGCAAAACGCCATAAAGCAACACTCAATTGGTATTAGTTAAAAGCTTCTTTAATTCTTTCAAAAAAGCTTTTCTCTCCTTTTTCAGGGTGGGGCTTAAAATTATTTGAATCGTTTAATTTCTCTAAAATACCCTTCTCATCATGACTTATATTTTGAGGTGTCCAAACATTTACGTTAATAAGTTGGTCCCCTTTAGAGTAACCATTCACTTCAGGAAAGCCTTTGCCTTTCAATCTAAATATTTTACCACTTTGGGTTCCCGCCGGAATTTTGATCTTAGCCTTACCATCAATGGTAGGTACTTCTACCGAAGTACCAAAAACAGCATCGGGAAAGGTGATGTATAGGTCGTACGCTACATTTAAGCCATCACGGTGTAAAGCTGAATGTGCTTCCTCTTCAATCAATATAATCAGGTCGCCTGGTGCTCCGCCTCTTTCGCCTGCATTACCTTTTCCACTTAAACTTAGCTGCATGCCTTCCTGCACACCAGCCGGTATGTCAAGGGTAACCGTTTCTTCACCATACATTCTTCCTTCGCCTTTACATACCCCGCACTTTGAAGTAACTGTACTTCCCTCTCCATTACATGTTGGGCAGGTTGCCACTGTTTGCATTTGACCAAGAAAAGTGTTTTGAACTTTTCTTACCTGGCCGCTGCCGTTGCAGGTTCCACAGGTTTGTACACTGTTTTTATCTTTAGCGCCATTACCTCCGCAGGTGGTACAAACCACGTACTTCTTAACCTTAATATTTTTTGAAACACCTTTAGCAATCTCTTCGTAGCTCAACTTTAATTTGATCCTTAGGTTGCTGCCTCTTTGGCCTGTGGCCCTTCTGCCACCACGGCTGCGTCCACCGGCGCCTCCATTAAAAAAGTTGCCAAATATATCGTCGCCAAATATGTCCCCAAACTGGCTAAAAATATCTTCCATGTTTGAACCGCCACCAAAGCCACCGGTACCGGGCCCAAATGCAGCATGACCATAACGATCGTACTTGGCTTTCTTGTCTGCATCGCTCAACACTTCATATGCCTCAGCAGCCTCTTTAAACTTGTCCTCAGCTTCCTTATCACCGGGATTGCGGTCCGGGTGAAATTGCATAGCTACTTTCCTGTACGATTTCTTGATCTCATCTGCAGCAGCATTTTTGCTAACACCGAGTATCTCGTAATAATCTCTTTTAGT
Organism: Chitinophagales bacterium; assembly: GCA_038211085.1. Lineage (GTDB taxonomy): Bacteria > Bacteroidota > Bacteroidia > Chitinophagales > Chitinophagaceae > Segetibacter. Next base: position 14,842 of record JBBQVY010000034.1, read on the forward strand.
TGACATAGGTCCAGTTCCTTTTATTCGGAAATTTTATAAGATGAGAGCAAGAGCCATCACCAGTTTTAAATACTATTTGCCTACAATTACTTTAGCATGCCTTATAATCTTATCGTTTAGGTAGTAACCTTTGGTAACTTCATCAACTACTTTACCTACTAACGCCGGAGTAGGGGCTGGTATTTCAGTAATAGCATCATGTTTCTCAACATCAAAGTCGTGTGCAATACTTTCCATTGGTTTAAGCCCTCTATTTTGAAGTAGGTTGCGCAACTTATTAAACACTATAGAAATACCTTCTCTAATTTGTTGTACATCATCTGTATTTTGCAATTGCTTTTCAGCCCTTTCTGAATCATCTAGCACATCTAAAAGTGAAATTATAATTTCCTTACCGGCGGTTTGCATCAATTCAATTCGCTCCTTTGCCTGCCTTCTTTTGGCATTATCAAATTCTGCAAAAAGACGCAGGTATTTATCTTTCTGTTCATTCAATTCGGCTTTCAGTTTATTGGATTCGCTGCTGGCATTGTCATCCTCTTCTCCATCAGGCATAGGATCATTTAAATGCGTGGTGCCCCGTATATTATCGTCAGAATTAATATTCATATCAAAATTGGCCCCATCACCATTCATAAAACTGTCATTTTGCGGCATATCTTTTTCTTCCATATTTTTAAATTTTTGGCAAAAATAATAGGCAAACACTATTCCAAAGGCCGGTTATTAGCCAAATTGACATTTTTAAAAAAGCCATAAGCCATTATTGAAAATTATCTTTACACAATGACAAAAGTGATGCTGAACAAAAAAATAAGTTCCCGGGTAGCCAATGGACATCCATGGATTTATGGAAATGAGGTGAATAACGTTGTGGGAGAACCTGCGCCGGGAAGCATTACTGAAGTTTATACTCATGATAACAAATTTGTAGGCAAGGGTTACATCAATCCCCAATCGCAAATAATGGTGCGTTTGCTAACGCGAAAAAAAAACGAAGAAATTGATGAGCAGTTTTTCTATAACAGGATTTTAACTGCCTGGCAATACAGGCAGCAGATTGGATACACAGAGAACTGCAGGCTTGTTTTTGGCGAAGCTGATTTTTTACCGGCTCTCATCATAGATAAGTTTAATGACTACCTGGTTATTCAAACGCTATCGTTGGGTATGGATGCGTGGAAGGAGGCTATTGTAAAAACGCTTAAAAAGATATTTAATCCTAAGGGCATTTATGAGCGAAACGATGTGCCCGTTAGAGAACTGGAAGGTTTGACTCAACAAAAAGGTTTTTTATCTGAACCTTTCGACACAACCATCACCATAAACGAAAATGGTTTTAAATTTTTTGTTGATATAGAAAACGGGCAGAAAACCGGTTATTTTTTGGATCAGCAGGACAACCGGAAAGCCATAAAATCCATAGTAAAAAATGCTGATGTATTAGGCGCTTTTACCTACACGGGGACTTTTGAAATTCATGCAGCGGGCTATGGGGCTAAAAAAGTAACAGGCATAGATATATCGGATAATGCTGTGTCCCAGGCTAATAAAAATGCTGCGCTTAACAATCTGCAGGAGGTTTGTAGCTTTTCGGCAATGAATGCTTTTGATGCTTTAAAACAATGGGGTAAAGATGGACTGCAATATGATGTAGTGATGTTAGATCCGCCTGCATTTACAAAAAGCCGGGAGAACATTCAGAAGGCTGTAACCGGTTATAAAGAAATAAACCTGAGAGGCATGAAGCTGATAAAACCTGGAGGTTTCCTGGTTACAAGTAGTTGTACAAACCTCGTTTCGCCCGACCTGTTTTTACAAACCATACATAACGCAGCTAAAGACGCAAAGCGAACCTTACGACAGGTAACATTCAAAGCACAATCCAGCGATCACCCAATTATTTGGGGGATGGAAAATACCAATTACCTGAAATTCCTGATTGTACAAGTGATCTAGTAAAGACCTGAACCTGGATTTTTCCTGGCAAGACAACCCAACCAAGATCAATGTTTGTGAGCGGGTGTGCTGTTGTAAACCTTCTGTCATCACATTAATCAACTCTGCATAAAAAAAGAGAACAACTTTCATTGCTCTCTTTTTGTAATCATTTATAATTGAACGCTATCTTGCTACCTGGAACTTACCTGTTTCCACAATTCGTCCGGTTTTGTCGCGAAGCTGGAAAATATATACACCCCTATAAAAATCGGTTAAAGGGATAGAGGTTTTGGACGTTAGTGTTGTTGTTTCTGAAACTTTTTTACCTATAAAATTATAGATCTGCAGAACATATCCTTTCTCATAAGATTTTTGAAACTCAAAATTTATTTGGGAAATGGCAGGGTTAGGATAGAATTTCAACACCTTAACCTGTGTATCACCTGCCGGCAAAATCGGTTTACCCGATTGAGCAGATGCGAATAGACTTCCGCAGATGAATAACGTAAGTAAAAATGGTTTCATGTAAAGTTTGTCCTATAAATTTAAAATTAGTGCTTTAAGTACATATGACAAAAGTTTAGCCAGAAATAAAATTCTTCATAATATTATAACCAACTCTTTATGATGCCTTGGTCGATAATTGATTAAGTTTTGATAAAATTTCATTGAAGTTTGGCTGATCACCGGGTGACACACAAACTTCAGAATACTGTACCATACCTTCCCCATCAATCAAAAAGGCTGCTCTTTTACTAACGCCTTTCATGCCAAAAGCGGGAAACGTATCATATAACACTCCATAACTTTCAGAAACTTCTTTATTAAAGTCACTTAGTAATTCAAAGTTCAACTGCTGGTCTTGTTTAAACTTATCTAAAACAAAAAGAGAATCCACCGATATGCCTAATACTTCAGCATTAGCATTATTATATACTGCCAGTTGATCCCTTACGCTACACAGTTCTTCGGTACATACACTGGTATATGCCAATGGAAAAAATAACAATAACACATTTTTACCGTTATAATCCGCTAATGAAACCGGTTTTTTATCACTGCTGAATAAAGTAAATGCGGGGGCTTTATCTCCAATTTGAATGCTCATGTTTTACAGGTATTAATTTTTTTTTAAATAGTTGCCTATTGCCTGTAACACAAAACTTTGCAAATAGTTGAACAAGGAAAATTTAAAAGAACTAAAAATTTTAAAACTAAAACCTTGGACAACGAACTGCATTGCTTGAGCTGTTATCCCTTTGAAAAAAGCCGGCGTATGTTATTGACAACTCCATTCCTCCCCTGCCCTGACTGGCCGTTTTAAGCTCCGATACGTTTACATCGTAACTTAAAGCAATGGCAAATGGATTGTAATCCAATTTAACTACCGGAATTAAAGCATCCTTCCACCTTAAATAAGCACCCATGTGTAATATGTAAGCAGGGCTTTTAATATCGTCCCCAATTTTGTAGGAGAATGTAGCACCTCCAATAGTTTCGTTATAGCTACCCTGAACATTGTGATCGGCCTGAACCGTAAAATAGGAGTATTCATTAATGGAAAAACGGGCACCTACCGATGCTACCCATTTTGGATTAAGCTCAAGTGAAGGGTTGCTATAGAATGAATTTCTGGGACGGTTAAAATGATGATAAGCCAACCCAACAAAATAATTGTCTGTGTTGCGATCTCCAAGCGACGAATTAAAACTCATGCCCACACTTCCATCCAAATAGGAGTAGTTACCATTTACAAATGTTTCTCCATCGGGTAAACCGGGATTATAACCATTTCCATCAAAATGATTGTTTGTAGTCATTTTGCTCCTGTCTATCCTGCGCTGAACAAGGCCCCCCATAAAACCAAGAGAGAGATATTTATTTTTATCAGCACTCAGTGCTTTATGATAATTAATAGCTGGTAATACGTTGGTTGTTGTAAAATTTGTTGAGCCCGCCTTATCGTAAACTACCTGAAGTCCCGTAGTTATAAAATCGTTTTCGTGCCCTATTGGATGTTTATATTCCATATTGAATGAGCCCGTCTTATAAGGAACCGTTACACTGCCCCATTGATTTCTATAGACACCCTGTATACGAATGTCACCTTCAAAAAGGCCGGCAAGCGAAGGATTTCGAAGCAAAGGCGTTTCGAAAAATTGTGAGAAATGAATATCCTGTGCAGACACTTTTAGGCCTGGCAGAATGGCAATAAATAATGCACTGGCGATTAAACGATATATTTTCAACATAGTAGGGCGATTGAACTCTCCTAATAACGCTAACAATATTGTTTTATTGAATGAGGTAAATATTTCCCTGTTGTTTTGGTTTATGATTGCTTTTCTAACTTAAAAATCCATCCTTCCAGCCAGTTCTCACAATGTGTTTAATGAGTGTAAATTAATCCTCGTCCGAATTAATAGATTGATTCTGCAAATAATCCTGACTAAAAAATGCCTTAATATAAAATAGTAACGTAGTGTTTTACATTCCATTTTAAACCCGGCAGCTTAAATCTATACCTTAATTTTTGTAAAAAATAAAGGGTATTATTTACAATGAAAAATTGCCCGATAACGATAAAATGAACTGGTAATAATCTAAACTTATTCCGTGTCAAAGCGGTCAACTGTATGAATGCCTTTGAGTTGCTGAAGACGCTCTACCAATTCTTCCAATTCTTCCTTGTCATGTACAAATACCTTGATTGTTCCTTCGAACAATCCCTCACGGCTCTCAATAGTCATTGCAGAAATATTAATCTTTAGCTCACCCGAAATAACATTGGTAATCTTGTTCACCACCCCCACATCGTCCATACCAATTATTTTTAAACCAGTTAAAAAGCTGATCTCTTTATTTTTTGCCCACTTGGTTTTTACTACCCTGTGACCATAATTAGCCATTAGCCTTGCAGAATTGGGGCAATTGGTCCTGTGAATTATCAGGCCCTTACCCGTGCTTACAAAACCAAACACATCATCACCGGGAATGGGGTTGCAACATTTGGCAAGCGAGTACATGATCTTGTCGCTGCTCTCACCAAAAATAATCAGCTCCGAATCTTTTTTGTTGTAATGTGGCGCATGATCAACCGCTACCTCCAATATTTGCTTATGAGGCTTGGGAACTTCCAACTTATCGCCCAAAACATTAAAGTCTTTCAACTCTTTAAGGTCGTTCGACTTAATGGCCACCTGGTAATACAGTTCAAGCTGGGAGCTTAACTTAAAATACGAAACAAGTATATCAATATTATGCTGGCTAAAAGAAGCACCCAGGCCTTCAAGTTTTCGCTGCACAATATATTTACCATCCTCAGCAACCGTTCGCTTTACTTCTTTAAGTGCATCCTTTATCTTGGCTTTTGCTTTAGCCGTAACCACCAGGTTTAGCCAATCTTCACTCGGCTTTTGTTTGCTGCTGGTAATAATTTCAACCTGGTCTCCACTGCGTAATTTATGACCCAGTGTTACCAGCTTATGATTAATTTTTGCTCCTATACATTTGGTACCAATAGCACTGTGAATGCTAAAAGCAAAATCCAGCGCAGTGCTTCCAATAGGCAACATTTTCACATCGCCTTTTGGCGTGTACACATAAATCTCTTCTGCTAAAAAGCTCACTTTAAAATCCTGCAAAAAGTCTACTCCATCGGTATCCTGGCTCAGCACTTCACGTATCTGCCCAAACCACTTATCAAAACGATCTTCATCGTTATGCCCCTCCTTGTATTTGTAATGTGCAGCCAGTCCCTTTTCAGCAATTTCATTCATACGCATGGTCCGTATCTGCACTTCTACCCACTTACCCTGCGGGCCCATAACGGTAGTATGCAGTGCTTCGTAACCATTGCTTTTAGGATTGCTCAGCCAATCTCTAAGTCTTTCAGGCGACGGTGTATACTCATCCGTAATTATGGAATATACCTTCCAACAATCTTCTTTTTCCCTACTTGTGGGACTGTTTAATAATATCCTGATGGCAAATAGATCATACACTTCATCAAAGGTTACACCCTTCTTCTTCATCTTATTCCAAATGGAGTGTATGCTTTTAGGTCGGCCATAAATTTCAAAATTGAACTCACCTTTTACCAGTTTTTCTTTTATCGGCCTGATAAACTCATTAATGTACCGGCTGCGTTCACGCTTTGTTTCCGAAAGCCTTTGGGCAATGTCCTTATACGTATCGGGCTCCATGTATTTCATGGAGAGGTCTTCCAGCTCGGTCTTAATATTATACAACCCCATGCGATGCGCCAGTGGTGCATAGACCCAAATGGTTTCGCTCGAAATTTTTAACTGTTTCTCCCGTTTCATGCTATCCATGGTGCGCATGTTGTGCAGGCGGTCAGCCAGTTTAATTAAAATAACACGGGGGTCATCGGTAAGGGTAAGTAATATCTTTTTAAAATTTTCCGCCTGTTGGCTGGTGTTGGTATCAATTACATTCGAAATTTTGGTAAGACCATCCACAATTTTTGATATCTCTGTTCCAAAATCCCTTTCAATATCCTCCAGGCTAACATCAGTGTCTTCAACGGTATCGTGCAACAAAGCACAAATAGTACTGCGTATGCCCAGGCCAATTTCCTCAACGCAAATCATGGCTACAGCAATAGGATGCAGAATATAGGGTTCGCCACTTTTACGGCGCGTGGTTTTGTGAGCATCAGCAGCAATTTCAAATGCCCTTCGCACCAATTCTTTGTCGCCCTTTTTAATTTTTGAACGTAAAGCCCTAAGCAACGCCCTGTACTGGCGTAATATTTCCTTTTTCTCCTGCTCCTCCGATAAATTGTATTTAAGTGCCGCCGGTGCGGTAACTATTGCTTGCTCATCCATACTATACGAATTTACGGAATGGGTTTAAAATATTTTTTTAAAAGATAAAGTGGGTGTAACGAGCAGGGAAAACCGGAAGCATCTTTTGAGGCGACGCTCCATTTAAAGTGCAAATCTTTGGTGATCTTTTCTTCCCTCCTTTAAAATGAAAGGAATTAAAATTAGTTTTTGCCATTTTACAAAAACTGTTACATTTGCCGCCCACCAGCGGATGTGGCGAAATTGGCAGACGCACTAGACTTAGGATCTAGCGCCGCGAGGCGTGTGGGTTCGACCCCCTCCATCCGCACTTCAACCCTATCAGAAATGATGGGGTTTTTGATTCTGATTGCTACGTGTATTGCCACGAATGCACGAATATGTTGCTACGAAAGCACGAATAATTTTTTTTAAAAGTTTAAGGATCTGGCGCTCCCGCCCTGGCGGGATGTGGGTTCGACCCCCTCCATCCGCACAAAGACCCGGTCATTAGTTTGGCTGGGTTTTTTGTTTTAGGGTAGCCACGAATGCACGAATATTACGGGTTCTTGTTCTAGCCACAAAGGCACGAAGGCGCTAAGAAACGCAAAGCAACAGGATTAAACGCTGGTGAAAATATTTCGGGAAGGCATTCAAGTATAACCCATTTGTGTATATCGATTCGACCCCTCTATCTGCATTTTAATACTATCAAAAAATAAGATAATTCTTGACACTTGCGGGCCACAAGTGCACGAATATTTTTCAAAACAGAAGGGAAGCCATAAAGCTTCCCTTCTGTTTAAAAATTAATTGAAAATATTACACCGCATCACTCAAACTGGTAAAGGTAAAATCCCTGATCTTCATAGGCGGTATCATACCATGAATTTCGCTTTCGCCACTTACGGTTCTCTCTGGCTTACCCAGTGCTTCCAGGTTGTTTAGCATGATGATAGGGCTTTCGTTAAACCGGAAATTTTTGATTGGAAATTTGATCTTTCCGTCTTCAATGTAAAAGGTTCCATCTCTGGTGAGGCCGGTAAATAATAATGTTTGTGGATCAACCGAGCGTATGTACCAAAGCCTTGTTACCAGTACTCCCTTCTCTGTACTTTTTATCAAATCTTCCAGCGAGGCGGTACCACCTTCCATGATAATACCATTGGGAAAAGGAATTGATTTCACCTTCATTTTTTCGGCCCAGTATCTTGAGTAGTACAGGTTTTTTATGGCTCCTTTTTCAATCCAGTTAATGCGCTCTTGCGGACGGCCATCGCCAGACCAGGTGCTGGTGGGTAAATCAGCATTTTGCGGATCGGAATATATGGTTACTCTTTCGTCCATCAGCTTTTCGCCCAGCTTGGTCTTACCTCCCGGCTTGCTCAAAAAGCTACGTCCTTCATCGGCGCTGCGGGCATCTAAGGAAAAGGCTAAATTTTCTAATAAAACAATGGCTGCCGAGGGCTCCAATATCACCGTATATTTTCCCGGTTCTATGGCCTTTGCTTCTGCGGAACTCATTGCTTTTTGTGCCGCAATTTTTGTTGCCATTTCAACATTTAGCTGCCTGATGTCGTTATAACCTTTTGAGGCGTATCCCGAACCTTTTCCATCGTTGGTGCGAAGGGTAACATTGAAGTTTACATTGGTACTGGTGTTATATGCAAAAAGGCCCGAGGAATTCATCATGGCGCTATAGCCGGATCGGTCTTCAAAAAAACCAGCGGCAGTTAGTTTATTGTCTTTGGCAACCTGCAAGCTGGACGCTACTGCATCGGCCCTGAGTTTGGGCGAAACTGCGGCAGTTGCCGGTACAAAAGTGTTTGATTCAAGGTAGGTTTGCGCACCCAGGTTTTTTACAAATTCAGGATTTTCGGGTGCCAGTTTTGCCAGCTCTTCTGATCGTTCAACTGCACTTTTTAACGACGCATCATCAAACTCATTAATGGTTACCACACCTACCTTTTTACCAAAAGATGATTGCACTACCATAGATTGCTGGCTGATACCTCCGCTTGTTGAAACGGCATTGCGGGCATACCTGATGTTGCCACTATTGGTTCCGGTAATGTTTACTTCTATTTCATCTGCTTTTGAAAACGCCAGTACTTTTTTTAGCAAAGCCTGTGCTTCCTCTGTATTTAATATGGGCATAATTAAATTTTACGGGCTGTATTAATAACGTTTACTCCATTAAACCTGGCTGTTGAAGAGCCATGCGACACGGCACTTACCTGGCCGGGTTGTCCTTTACCATCAAAGAAAGATCCGCCGAGGCGGTAGTCTCTTTTATCAGCAATGGCATTACACGAATTCCAGAATTCCTGCGTGTTACTTTGGTAAGCCACATCTTTAAGCATGCCGGCAATTTTTCCGTTTTTAATCTCGTAATACAACTGGCCGCTAAACTGGAAGTTGTACCGTTGCTGGTCTATTGAATAGGAACTATCACCCACTATATAAATTCCCTTCTCAACATTTTTTATAATGTCGGAAGGGCTTAAGGTTGCAGCTCCCGGCTGAAGACTTACATTAGGCATTCGCTGAAATTGTACGCTGCTCCAGTTATCAGCATAACAACAACCCTGCGATTCATTTAAGCCAATAATATGTGCCTGGTCTCTTATAGTTTGGTAGTTAACCAGTATGCCTTTATCAATAAGGTTCCATTGCTTTGTTTTAACACCTTCATCGTCGTAACCGACAGCACCCAAAGAGCCGGGTTGTAATTTATCGGCAACAATGTTTACCTCCTTATTTCCGAAATTAAATTTCTTGCTCTCCCACTTGTCAAGGGTTAAAAAACTGGTTCCGGCGTAGTTTGCTTCGTAGCCTAACACACGGTCCAACTCGGTTGGATGACCAACCGACTCATGTATGGTTAACCATAGATGCGAAGGATCCAATACAAGGTCGTACTTACCTGCTTCAACTGATTTTGCCTTTTGTTTTTCGGCTACCTGTGCTGCTCCCTGGCGGGCATCTTCCAGCATGTCGTACCGGCCTTTGTACAACGTAACCAGTCCACTTATTTTATCCTCGGCACGTGGCATTAGGTATTCGTAGCCCATACCCATAGGTGCACTTAAAGCATTACGGGTCTCAAACTTTCCAGTGGCAGAATCTATTTTTGTTATAGTGAAGGTTGGCCAGATACGATGTACATCCTGGTCTATGTAAGAACCCTCGCTGCTGGCAAAAAATTTCTGCTCGTTGACCAATGCCATAATGGAGTTTACATAATTGGCACCTCCTTTTATTGCTGCTGCATTTACACTTAACAACAGGTCTACTTTGTCCTTCATAGGAACCTCAAAGGCATTTTTTACTATAGGCGTTTTCCACGAAACTTCTCCAAAGCCCTTTTGTGGTGCCAGCTTAACAGGTTCTGACAATAAGCGGCTATTCTCTTTGGCAATTGCCACAGCCAGTTCAGCAGTCTTTGCAATACTGTCTTTGTCCATATTATCTGTAGCGGCAAAACCCCAGCTACCATTTGCTATTGCTCGGATGCCTATGCCATAGGTTTGGGTATTGACTATGTTTTGAACCTTATCTTCCCGTGTTACAATAAACTGGTTTAGATAGCGGCCAATACGCACATCGGTGTAGGTTGCACCTTTTGACCGGGCTGCATTTAAAGCAACGTCGGCCAGTTGTTTGTGCAATGCAGTATCGGCAGGAGACCAACCGGCCTCCAATGGAACTGCCTGCCCAATAATTGGGATACCTGATAACAGGGTGCCACCAAAACCCAACCCTGCCAGGTGAAGGAAGTCTCTTCGTTTCAAAATGCTATTGTTTTTAGATGAACTAATTTATAAGATTAGAAAAGTAGCAAATAGGAAATGATTGGAGAAATTTTGTTTGGTGAGAAGTGAGAGGTAAGTGATAAGCGGCAAGAAAAGAGTAAGTCGGTAGTCAGTAGTCAGTAGATAGTAGATAGTAAAGAGAATAGTAAATTAAAGGTTGTAAGTCAAAAGTCAAAAATAATAATGTGTGTTGAATGCTACATTTTAAATGTTGAATGTTGAATTCTATATTTACAATTGACCGTAGAACATTGATCTTTGACCCTTTTTCGCTTCACGTTTGAGATTTCACTTTTCAATATCCACCCACTACTCACAACTCACTAATAATTATTGAAGCAAGTAAGTGAACACTATCGCAGCTAATACGCCGCCAATCATCGGGCCAACAATAGGAACCCAGGCATAACCCCAATCGCTGTCGCGTTTATTTTTTATGGGAAGAAGGGCATGTGCAATACGGGGTCCAATGTCACGTGCAGGGTTGATGGCATAGCCTGTTGAGCCACCGAGAGACAATCCAACAGCCAATACCAGCAAAGCCACAGGCAGTGCATCTAAAGCACCCAGGCTTGATTGCGGGGAAACGATAAATAATACTCCCAAAATAAAGATGAACGTAGCAACTACCTCTGAAACAAGGTTATCAAAACGGTCACGTATTGCAGGACCCGTACAGAACACAGCCAGCTTTAACTCGGCACTTTCTGTAATATTAAAATGTTTGCGGTAGAGGAGCCAAACCAAAATTGCACCGGTAAATCCGCCAGATAATTGTGCCACGAAATAAGGCAACACATTAGCCCATGGAAATTTTCCTGTTATGGCCAAAGCCAGCGTAACGGCCGGATTTAAATGGGCCCCGCTAACGGCTGCAACGGAATACACGCCTACAAAAACGGCCATGGCCCAGCCGAAGGTTATAACAATCCACCCACCATTATTGCCCTTGGTTTTGCTTAACACTACGTTGCCTACTACGCCATCACCAAAAACCATTAGGATGGCAGTACCTGTAAATTCGCCTACAAAAGGAGTCATATTTGTGAGTTGAGTGGGGTTAATTGGTCATTGGGGCATTGGGGCATTGGGGCATTGGGTCATTGGGGCATTAGGTCATTGGGGCATTGGTCTTTGGTCATTGGTCAATGGTGCGTTTCGCGTTATGCGTTTTGCCTCTCGCTTTTCGCATTTTTACTCTTTACTTTTTAATTTTCCCACTAACTACTAACTACTGACTACTGACTACTGACATACTTACTTCGTCCACGCCTGAACAGCATTGATTGCCCGCTGCCATTGTTTTGATAAATCGGTTCTTTCTTCCTGTGTCATGATGGGTTCAAAAACCTTTTCTTTCTGCCAGTATTGTTCCAGTTCCTGCATGTCGCTCCAATAGCCCACGGCAAGTCCAGCCAAATAAGCTGCACCTAATGCTGTAGTTTCAGTAACTACAGGGCGTATAACATTGCTACCTAAAATATCGCTCTGAAATTGCATGAGCTGGTTGTTTACAGTTGCTCCTCCATCAACCCTTACCTCCTTAATGTGCATGCCCGCATCAGCTTCCATTGAACGTAACACATCCATGGTTTGAAAGGCGATGCTTTCAATGGCAGCACGTGCAATGTGTCCATCTGTCGTTCCCCTTGTTATACCTACAATCAAGCCTCTTGCATCCTGGTTCCAATATGGTGCGCCGAGACCTGTAAATGCAGGTACCATATATACACCTCCATTATCTGTAACCTTACCGGCAAGGTCCTCAACCTCACCAGATGTTTGTATAATTCGTAAACCATCCCTTAGCCATTGCACCACAGCACCGGCAATAAACACACTCCCTTCCAAAGCATATTGTACCTGCCCGTTTATTTTCCATGCAACAGTGGTGAGCAAATTGTTCTTTGACATAACCGGTTTATCGCCTGTATTCATAAGCATAAAACAACCCGTGCCATAGGTATTTTTAACCATGCCTGATTGGGTACACATCTGGCCAAACAATGCAGCCTGCTGGTCGCCTGCTATACCTGCAACAGGAACCTGTGCAGCCGAAATAATTCGTTGCGTATGACAATAGATTTCACTGCTTGACTTTACTTCAGGTAACATGGAATGAGGGATACCAAAAATTTTCAACAGGTCATCATCCCATTGCATGGTATGTATGTTGAACAACATGGTACGACTGGCATTGGTAACATCCGTTGCATGCAAAGCACCATTGGTAAGTTTGCACAACAGCCAGGAATCTACTGTACCAAAACACAGTTCACCATTGTTAGCTTTTGCTCTTGCCCCGTCAACATTATCCAGTATCCACTTAACTTTTGTTGCAGAAAAATAAGAGTCAATTACGAGCCCGGTCTTTTCTTTTATAGTTTGTTCGAGGCCCTCTTTTTTAAGCTGGTTGCAATACTCAGAGGTGCGTTTATCCTGCCATACAATGGCATTGTATATGGGTTGCGAAGTTTTACGATCCCAAACAATGGTGGTCTCTCTTTGGTTGGTGATGCCTATGGCAGCAAGATCCTGCACTGTTATACCGGCTTTTAAAATGGCCTCTGTGGCAACACCCAATTGTGTTGACCATATTTCGTTGGCATCGTGCTCAACCCAGCCTGGCTTTGGAAAAATTTGCGTAAACTCTTTTTGTGCAGTAGCAAGTATGTTGCCTTGCTTATTGAAAATAATAGCTCGGGAACTGGTGGTTCCCTGGTCGAAGGAGAGTATAAATTTTGACATTGCAATCGTTTGGAAATTCAATTTAATGAAACCAAAATACAATTAGCAAATAAATTAAAATTGCACTATTGGAAGCCTATAAATGAAGCGGGGTGCAAAGCAATCCAATGACTATAAAATATGAGAGACTGAAGGAGCACTTATAAGACCTGTTGATTTATCCTGCACAAAAGCAACTACCTGGTAATCGCTTTTATCAAAAGTTGAAGGCAGTTTAAATGAAAGGGTACCTTTGGAACTTAGCGATCTGTTTATACCAGTAACTACATTTACATGATGCAGCAGCGCACCACTGTTTTCTCCCCTTTTAACCTGTGTGCTTGCCTGTTTAAGAACCAGTTCAATCACTATTTCTTCGTTAGTTTTTAAAGTGGGATTATTATAGGTTATATGCAACTGGTTGTTTTGAATATTTATGTTATCAAGGCTTGTGGTTGATGTTTTTGAAGCAGTGCTTTTGTCTTCAATGGCTTTATACAATTGCTGCTTGTTCGAACCTACAAACTGAAGCTGTCCATTAACTACAGCCTGCGGCGTATACACAGATCGAAGATTGAATTGCTGTGCATATTGCCTCTGGCGATCGCTAAAAATACTTTGGCTAAACGGGTCTTTCCAACCCAACCGATCCCAATAATCAACATGATAACTAAGAACGATCACCTGGTCAGCATACCTCGACTGTGCAGCCGCCAAAACTTCTTCTGCTGCAGGGCAACTTGAGCAACCTTCGGAAGTAAATAACTCCACAATAGCTGGTGTGCCTGCCGATGTAGTGGCGGGGCTCAGTTGCACTTTCTGAGTTTGCATTGAACCTTTGAAATAATCAACTGAACGAATGGTAGTGGTCGCAAAAATTATTACTCCCGTAACGAGTAGAGCAACACTGACCACAAAAATTCTTGCTGGTATTTTAGAATTAAAAGCAAACATGGTAAAAATATTAAGAGTGTAAAAATTACGGTCACCTGCTTCAATTGGATATCCAAAATTACTTTGCAGGTTACAATTGTGTGCAAGCAATCCCCAGCCTGATGAAGCATGCCAACCTCTTATACCAGAAGACGTAATTATATTCCTGTCCTTACAATTTAAAAGCCCTGAAGAAATGCTTTAAGCCCACCTTAACATTGCAAACGTATTATTTTACAAACTGATCAGGTAATTTTTAGCGAGTTGGGTGTAAGCTTTTACCTGATCGGAAACCCATTGTTCATCATACTTAAAATACTCTGCCATTATTGCTGCAACAGCGGGTGCCATGCGAATGCTCTCTTCAGCATCTAACAACAAAGCCCTTGTTCTTCTACTCAATACATCTTCAACGGTTCGTGCCATTTCGTTTTTAACTGCCCATAGTACCTGTTGCTCATGAACCTGTAGTTTTTTACTAATCCATCCATCGGGATGCCGGGCAACATGCGTTCTCATGTCAAAAGCATCGCAACCATAAAAATAAAACGGGTCTTTAAAATCTACCTGTTGGGTATACCCATAAATTTTAAGTGTGCCGGTTATAGAAATACTTTTTTGACCAGATTTTTTCTCTATTTCATCAATCATATCCTCACCCATTTTTCTATAGGTGGTCCATTTGCCTCCGAGTATAGTATACAAACCTGAAGGCGATGAAATGATCTTATGACTGCGGGAAATCTCCTTTGTTTTTTTGCTTTCACCCTGGGGTGCTGCCAGTGGTCTTAACCCGGCATACACACTTAATACATCGGCCCGCGTTGGCTTTTGCTGTAAATATTTTCCCGCTGTTTCCAGTATAAAACTTATTTCCTTTTCAAGTGCTTTTGGCTCTAGAGAAGGTTGTTCAACTGGTGTATCAGTCGTGCCAACAATCACTTTGTTGTGCCATGGCACTGCAAATAATACCCTGCCATCACTAGTCTTCGGTATCATTAAAGCACTGGACGAACTATAAAATTTTCTATCAATAACCACATGTACTCCCTGGCTAACACAAATAGTATTTGGCTTACCCCTTTCATCCATTTTTAAAATATCATCTACAAAAACCCCGGTAGCATTTATTACAGTTTTAGCTTGTAATAGGTAATCTTTCATGGTTTCCTCATCCCTTGCCTTAATGCCACTAACCTTACCATTAGTTTTAATTAAGCCGGTTACTTTACAATAATTAATGGCCGTTCCTCCGTTCTGCAAAATTGTTTGAAAGAGATTAATAGCTAACCTTGAATCATCAAATTGGCCATCATGGTACACTACGCCACCCACCAATTTATTGGGTTCAATTCCAGGTAATCTTTTTAAGGTTTCCTGGCGGGAAATAGAGCCTGATGAACCAAGGCTGAGTCTTCCGGAAATCCAGTCATACATTTTTAAACCTATAGTATAAAACCATTGGTCGAATTGCGTATAAACGGGTATAATAAATTGCTGATTTTTTACAAGGTGTGGTGCATTTCTATATAGCAATCCTCTCTCAACCGTTGCTTCTCTTACCAGTTTTACATCGCCCTGGCTTAAGTAGCGAAC
>JBBQVY010000035.1:0-30641 GCA_038211085.1 Chitinophagales bacterium
ATTCACTTTTTTACATACTGAATGTTGCTTTCTTAACTTGGAGGAACAGGTGGCCGCATGATTACTTACGGCTTCTTTTACAATGTTATAATCGTTGGTGGTTTTACCAAAAGAACGGCTGGTGCAAATATTCTTTTTTGCCTTTGGTTCAAATTCCCATTCAATAGATGGTATGCCTCTTAACTCGTTCCATAGGCGAAGGCCAACCACGCTCAGGTTTGTGCGCATCCAATCAGGTGGAATAGTAGTAACCTCTTTGGCGGTATTAAATCCATTATCTTTTAGCAGCTTGCTATAGCTTGCACCGATGCCAAAAATATCCGCAACTTCAGTGTATTCAAGCATTTCATTTAGCTGTTGCTCGTTGCCTGCCAAATACACGCCTATATCTTTGTACTTTTTTTTGGCGTAACGGTTAGCCATTTTTGCCAGTGTTTTAGTAGCAGCAATACCTACGCTCACTGGAATGCCAATATTTTTTATTACGGTCGATCTTATTTTAATACCTAACTCGTACAAATCATAATACGTTAATTCGCTAAAATCCAGGAATGCTTCATCAATAGAATACAATTCCATTTTTGGAGCGAAGGGTGCCAATGTTTTCATAACCCGGTCACTCAAATCGCCATAAAGTGTATAATTGCTGCTAAACACTTTTACTTGGTGTTTTTTAAAAACATCTTCTATCATGTGTGCAGGCGCTCCCATTGCAATTCCTAACGCTTTCGCTTCTTCGCTCCTGGCAATTACACAACCATCATTATTGCTTAGGACTACTACTGGCAGTGCTTGTAAGTGCGGTTGAAATAGCCTTTCGCAACTTGCATAAAAATTATTACAATCAACTAAAGCATACATAGCCTTACATCCTTTGGATTTATAAATATTGTCGTAACAACACCAAAAACCTGCATGTTCATTTCTTCTGTAATTTCTATATCAGGAAACTTAGAATTTGCCGGGCAAAGCCAACATTTAAAATCGTTTTTCTTTAAGAACTTGATGGTAAACTCTCCCTCTAATATGGCTAAAACAATATCTCCATTTTTAGGCGTAATCGATCGATCAACTAATAATTGAGCTTTAGGCGGGATAAATGCATTGATCATGGAGGTACCTTCTGATTCACATACGAAAGTCGATAGTGGATTTTTAATAAATACATCGTTTAGATCAATTGGCTTTTCTAAATAATCCATCGCGGGTGATGGAAAGCCTGCTGGCACTGCGCCTTCATATCTTTTTATCAGGTCTTTTTTTATATTTTCAATCATACTAATATTTTTAGCAAATATAGAATTCTATTCAATTTTCCATCAAGAATTGTCTGGAAAAATAAATTATTTAGTTTTTTTTGCTAATTAAATTAGTTTTTGTAATTTTAGGAAAACATATAATATGAAAGCGATCGAGAATATTTACGACGCATTTTTTATGGAAGAGCCTGTAACCATCAAATGTATTGTAAATGGTAAGAAGCTTATGGGGAAAATCATGTCGTTTTCAGATCATGATCCTATTCAAACCGGATTCAACCTTGAATTTTCCGATGGCACAGCGTTCTGGACCATAGTATGTGAGGACGAAGATGATGTTTTTAGTATCCAAAATGAAAAATTTCAACCTTATGTCAATGCTATAAAAAATTCCCTAAGTGATTTTTATAGTGTATGCCTTTATGAATGGTATAAGTTCGAGATAACATATAATAACAGATACATTTTGATATGGGTCGGAGCTGATAACGAGGAAAAGGGTAAATTCCTGGTTCGATTTGAAGGAGACTATCAATTTAATTTATATGCCGGGAACGGGAATTGGCAAGCAATTTCACATCGGGTATTTAATCCAAACCCAATCAATCCGGAGATTGTTGATTTGATTGTGGAAGAACTTAAAAAGCGAGTCGCATAGTCTATCAAAAATCTTTAAGTAAAATGGAAGAACAGGGGATTAATATGCCGGGATACAGGGTAAATGAATATAAAATTATTCTTACACCTCATGAAGATCTTTCTAAAAAAATTATGGCGGTTCAAAAAAGTTTTGTTGAAAAATATAAGATTGAATATACCTCTGTTTATATGCCGCAATTGATCCTGGCTGCTTTTAAACAATTGCACTTGTATGAAGAAAAAATCATTAACCGGTTAAGAATTATCGGAATGGGTTTTCATCCTGTAAAATTAGAGCTTAAAGATTTTGGAAGCTTTCCATCGCATACCATCTTTTTAAATGTGACTACTAAAGTTCAAACAACTGAACTCGTGCGGAAAATCCGTGAGGACGCGGGGCGATTAATGAAACTGGACTCTCAAACAAAGCCTCACTTTATAACGGATGGACATATCACTATAGCGAGAAAATTAAAACCATGGCAGTACGAACAAGGCTGGGATGAATATAAGAGCCGAAGTTTTTCGGGAAAATTTATTGCCGATAAAATGATTTTGCTAAGAAAAAGAGAAGGAGAATTTAGATTTTCACCCGTTGGAAGTTTTGAGTTTCAGAATTTGCCTATTGAAATAAAGCAAGGAGACCTTTTTAAATAAGAACAAATACTACGCAGAATCAAACGATCAAGTCGTTCAATAGTTTTTCTGCTCTAACATTCATCGCATCACGCCTATTTATTTTTTTAAATCTTCTTCAACTCATCGCTGCCGGTAATTCCATTTTCAAAGTTTGCATACTGTCTTTTGCGAAATTTGTTTTACGCAAAACCTTTAACCGATAACGTAAAAGAACAATTATTTCATAACCTGCTGCAGCCATAAATAAATGTTTAAGCGAATGCCCGCTAATTGTTTGATTAAGTAAATCGTAAATTTCTTTATCGAAGATTTCACTTATCCTGGCAATTCCAAAAAGAAGAAAAATAATAGCTATTTGTTTCCAGTATTTGAAAGTTGTATTATATAGCCAAAGCATTACCGGGATTGCAACGATAGGAAAAAATTGGACCAGCCCATACCAACGCAAATCCCCATGACCTTTATGTTCAGTCATTATCCAGTAGATGACGCTCATTACACCAATAATATTAAAAACAATTAAAGCCTCATATCCTTTTTTTAAACTAATAGAATAATAGATAATGAAAGCAAAAAAGGACATAACAATGATTATTATCGGTATTCTGTCATAAACAAGTGTATTGTTATTTGGTCGCAAATGGTAATAGCCACTTCCGATTGTCACCAATAGAAATCCTGTACATATAGCCAAACTAATATGCTTTAATTTTTTCTCTTTTATTGAACTTACAACCTGCATTCCAAGTAAGCCAACTAATGCAAATGGTAAATTTGTAATCACGTTAAAAAAATTAGGAATGCCGAATAATTTTCGTGCGTCAACAAAAACATGATAGTCCTGGTTTTGAGCAATCGGGCCATGAATGATCAACGCAACAATAAAAATTATCGCAAGAGAAGGAATGATATAATCTTTCTTAATCAATAATTAAAGCTACTCAAAACCGGAACTCTAAAAATTGATAAATGATAACTTATTCCTTGTACTGCTTCGTTTAAAAATAAAATAGCTATTGTTTTTATTTAGCCGCTTCTTTAGGGGTACTGCAGGAGAACAGGTACAGTACATCCTTCTTATTTCTTTTACGCCTGCGGCAAATAAGCCGGGAGAACTGCACCGGATAAATATATTGGTCATTGAGATTGGCTCGTACCTCACCAACCACAATTCCAGAATTTTAAAATTTCGATACGATAGTAAAACAAGATTCCTTTAAGAAATGACTTTTAAAATTTTATTTTGAAAGACCCGAACAGTACACCCTTCTTATTTCTTTACGCCTGCGGCAAATAAAACGGGTGAATTGTACCGGATAAATATATTGGTCATTGAGATTGGCTCGTGCCTCACCAACCACAATTCCAGAATTTTAAAATTTCGATACGATAGTAAAACAGGATTTCTTTAAGAAATGACTTTATAAATTTTATTTGAAAAGACCCGATACAGTACAACCATCTTATTTCTTTACGCCTGCGGCAAATAAGGCGGGAGAACTGAACCGGATAAGGAAATTGAAAATTGAGATTGGCTTCCCGAAAAAAATCGGGACAGGCTGTGCCTCACCAACCACAATTCAAGGATATTTAAAATAAAGACACCACAAATACAGTCAACAGATTACCGAAAAAAATACATAAAGCCACCTGTAAGAATCAGTCTTTTTAAAGATTCAAATAATTATTTGAATTATAGTAAAACTCCTTCATACTTATCTGTCGCAAATTTCTTGACAGCATTTTGAAAAAGCAAGGTCTTCCCTCCGTTCCCACTCCGGTCGCCACAGGTTTTGCAAAAACAATCTCCACCCCGCTTTGCCTGCTTCGCAGAAAATATTTTTGGGGTAGTATTCTTTTCACAAAAACCTTGCTTTTCCCAAATCCTGTTTCAAGGCCGGGTTGCTATGATTAGAACGAACGAGGCTTATGCCGGGTTAAACAATTTTAATCATTTATAAAATTTAAACAAATGGAAATTACAGCAAGGTTAACAGGTGATGCAAAAGTAACCACCGTTAAAAACGACAAACAGGTAGTAAATTTTAATGTAGCCATTAATGACAATTACAAAGCGAAAGGCAGCAACGAGGTAACAAAAGTTGTAACATACGTTCAATGCGATTATTGGGTAAACCCTGCCATTGCCCAATACCTCACCAAAGGGACATTGGTAGAGTTGCAGGGGCGTATCGGTGTGAATGCTTACACAGGTAAAGAGGGCGAACCTAAAGCCAGTCTTACTTTTCATGTAAACACAATTAAACTGCATGGGAAGGCAAGGGCCAATGATGAAACACCTGTTATGGTTAATGCAGCAGTTGACGCAGTACCAGCGGACGACTTACCATTTTAGAACAAAATCAACAGGGCATTAACAAATGCTGATGCCCTTTTTAAAATCATTTTCAAAAATTAGCAATCATGGCACACAACATTAATTTCAACGAAGACAAACAGCAACACAGTTTCTTTTCCGTAAAAGAAAAAGCATGGCACGGATTAGGGCAGATAGTTGAAGACTATCCTACCAGCGCAGAGGCAATTAAGTTTGCAAACCTGGACTACACAGTAGAAAAAAGAAAACTGTTTATTTATGACAATGAAAACCAATTGGCTGATGAAGAAAGAGAAATCAAAATTGCAGAAATAGAAGTACCCAACTATTACGCTACCATGCGTACAGATACCGAACAGGTATTGGGCGTAGTGGGTAAAGATTATGAAGTGGTGCAAAATACAGAAGCCTTTAATTTTTTTGATGCCATTGTGCAAGGCGAAGGCATACAATATGAAACCGCCGGTGCATTAGGCAAAGGCGAACGCATTTTTATTACCGCTAAATTACCCGGTTATATTAAAGTGGGTAATGATGATTTGATAGAGAAATATTTATTCCTCACTACTTCGCATGATGGCTTTGGAAGTATTACCGCAGCCTTTACACCCACCAGAATTGTTTGCAACAATACCTTAAATGCCGCCCTGCGGAATTGTACCAACAGCATTAAAATTAGGCATACACAAAACGCCAAAGAACGTTTGGAAGAAGCCCATAAAGTAATGGGAATATCTAACAAATTATCTGAAGAACTGGAAGGCATTTTCAACCAGTGGGCAACAGTAGTTATTACAGATGCAGAAGTAAAGAAATTAATACAACAGGCAATGGTGCCGTCAAAAGAAGTATTACGCAATTTACAGGCAGGGCAATTAGATGATTTATCTACCTGCTTTAAAAATGTCTGTGATAATGTGTATGAATACGGCATGAGCAGCTCCAGCCAGCAAACAGCCACCACAAAAGGAACAGTGTTTGGTGCATACAATTCCATTACAGGATATTTTCAAAATGTAAGGACTTATAAAAATGACGAAGCCAAATTGAAATCCATTATGTATGGTACAGGCTTGCAGCGTACACAAAGAGCATTCAATTTGTGTGAAGATTTTACAAAGTATGGGAAGGATATTTTTATGATGAATTGATTTGAGATAAAGGGGCAAAAGCCCCTTTCTCTTTTAAAGGGTTGCAAGAGCCTGGAAAGCTGCCGCACTTGAGGCTGCGGCAGCTTGGTTTATTTTGAAAGAATGGTTGTTATGAAATGATAATTGAAGAAGGCATTTTTTGCCGGATGATTCTTCAATGATTATTTATAAAAATCAATACGAGATTGTTTTTTTTCTTCATTAATTCTACCACAAGGTTCGCCCTTGGCTCTGTATCGGCAATGAACTGTCCGGCATAAACACATAGCCAACACTCAAAGCCATCCTTTATTCCGTTGCTTCATTGCCTTGGTCGCCAAAAGGCGGCGAAGGTTCCATAATTAATTTTTAAACAATTAAAAAGACTGAGTTATGGAACAGCTAATGAATTTAGACGTATTAAACACTGTGGCAGAAATTGAATTGGTTTACAAAAGCAAAGTAAAACCATCTGAAAGACCACGGATAACATCTACCAAAGAAGCATATCAAATATTGCTGCAAACCTGGGATGTAAATAAGATAGAATTTGTAGAACAGTTTAAGGTGGTTTTAATGAACAGGGCTCACAGGGTTTTAGGAATTTATGAATTATCAAGTGGCGGCATTGCCGGAACAGTTGCAGACCCGAAATTAGTTTTTATGGCAGCTTTAAAAGCCAATGCCTGCTGCCTGATAATATCCCACAATCACCCATCTGGAAATCTTAAACCCAGCCAAGCTGATGAAGCCCTGACAAGAAAGATTTATGAGGCAGGGAAGTTTTTAGATATTCAAGTGATAGACCATGTGATTGTTACCAGCGAAGGTTATTACAGCTTCGCTGATGAGGGGCTGATGTAGGCCCCTTTCCTATTCCAGCAAATGCTGTAATTAGTTGAAATTGCCCCTTATAGGCTATATTTACAACTAACCGACTTAATAATAAAACCACTAACTAAATAAACACTTGAATTATACATGTGATGATATTACCAGACCTTTTAAAATCTGATTTAAGTATTGTTTTCTGTGGTACTGCAGCAGGAAATAAATCGGCAGAACGCAAAGCGTATTATGCCGGTGCTGGTAATCTCTTTTATCCCACTTTAGAAAGTTGTGGCTTTACACCACGTATTTTAAAGCCGCAGGAATTTCCCGAGTTGTTGAATTATGATATTGGATTAACCGATTTAGCAAAATTCACTTTCGGAATGGATAAAGATCTGAAACATGAAGATTACGATGCAAAAGGTTTTGAAGAAAAGATTTTAATATATCAACCGGCGTACATCTGCTTTAATGGCAAAACGGCGGCATCAAAATATTTAGGAATTGCTGATACCAGGCTCATAGCATACGGCTTAAATACAGCCACCATTACTAAAACAAAAATATTTATAGCTCCTTCTACTTCGCCTAAAGCATTTGCCTATTGAGATGTAAGCATTTGGAAACAATTAAAAAACTTAATCAACTGATATGAAACCAAGCTGGGCAAAGCAAGAAGTGTATAATTACTTTGATGCTTTTCTTCAAAAAAGTATTCTGAATAACGATAGTTATATAACAGATAATCCGGGCATATTTACAATTGCCAATCTCAATGCCTGTGTTACCGCCTTTGTAGATAATCCCGATACAGGTGACAGAGATTTTGATGCTAAGTCTAAGGACCAGTTTTCAAGTACATCAAAAGAAGTGCAGGCAGTATTTGCCCACTTCATTTGGCTTTGGGGCTTGTCAACTTCTGATATGAGAAGTTGGGGTAAGAAGAGTGCAGTTACCCGATTCTTAGGGGATGATTTTAATGACAAGCTCACTGATGTTTTTGTAGATGGTGGCATAGGTTCAGCAGGTCAACGCCATAAACTGAATAAGCCTTTTGAAATATCCTACTTGCTTTTATTGTTCAGGGATGTAAAAAACAATTTGCAGGCAAAGCAATTAACAGATGTTGTTGCAATAAAAAAATACTTAGAAGAATTATGCAGGGAACTTTATTACAACAATACAACAACAACCGCCACTACTGATGACAAACTTAAAAAGGCTGGAAAAGAATTTCTTGCCCTGCACCATATTCTGCTGCACTTGTGCGACCCTCATAAATACGAGGCGATTGCTGCACAGAAACATAAAGATGCGATCATCAATACCTTCTTTAGCCTACTGGATAAAGAAAATACAGAAGGGCTTTGGGATGATATTGATGACAGTATTTTGACAATCCGTAATAAATTAGATGAAGTTTTTGGTTATGAAGTAAGTTTCTATGATGAGGATATTCAGGATGCCTGGAACTTTGGAGAAAGCAAAGATGATGTTTCGGAGGTTACTTTATTTGAGTACAAAAAAGCGATTATTTTTTATGGCCATCCAGGCACATCTAAAACCCATTCAGCAAACCGATTGGCAGAGTTGCTTATCACAAAGCAATATTTCCGTAACAAGCAGAACATTAAAGAATACTTTGAAAACTCAGATAAGATTTTTGAAGGTCATATTCATCATTTGCAATTGCATAGTAATTACAACTATGAAGATTTTATTGCGGGAATGCATATTGAAGATAAAAGCAGTGTGGTTAAACCCGGCTACCTGTTAACCCTTATTGAGAAAATAAAAGACGATACGCTTCCACATATTCTGATACTTGATGAAATAAACCGCACCGACATTTCAAGATTATTTGGCGAACTATTTTCTGCATTGGAGTATCGGAACAAAAAAATAAAACTCTCCATTGGCAATTTGGAAATAGCACTTCCTCCAAATCTTTATTTCATTGGTACAATGAATGAAATTGACTTCTCACTGGAACGGATTGATTTTGCCCTTCGCAGAAGATTCCTATGGCAGTTTAAAGGTTTCGACAGAGCCATTCTTTGGAATATGATACAACAAAAGAAGAAAGAACTGGAAATGAAAATTGATGATGCAGATATAGAAACATTTATCAATCGTTGTGAAAAATTGAATAAGGAGATTTCAGCTATGCCAGAGTTGGGAGAAAACTATCAGGTAGGACATACCTTCTTTGCAGAGATAGTTGATATTTTTAAATCATTAAAAGGCATTCACTCGGGCAGATTATACTTCTTAAATCAACCGGTGAGCATCCTTTGGGAAATTAGTATCAAACCGATTTTACAGGCGTTCCTGGGAAATATGGATGCAGATTCAAAAAAGGATAGAATAAACGAATTACAGAAAGTATTTACTAATGGCTGAAACGCTTAGACATATTGAGGCTTTTGATTGTTTGCCGTTTGATAATGCAACGGCAACAGCCGATATATTGCAGGAATTTATGCAATCGCAAAGCAAGAGTGTGTTTTGGTTTTCTGCCGATTACAATGTGGATGAAGATTTCAAATTAGCTGAATACGATTATAGAAATAATTACTGGAGAGCCGGAAGGTTTGTTGGCGAAGCAATTTTTAACCACAACAAAACAGACTATAAAATAACCATCAAACCCCGTTTCGGTGAAAAGATGCTGTTCAGAATGTTGGAAGAAATATTCAATATCAGAATTACAACTTCTGCAAGTGAAACAAGTAAAAGCGTTGACTGGCAGCATTACATTAAAAGAATTATTGCATTTATATGGCTGCAAAAATTGGCTAATGCTAATTTACACGGAGTACCTAAAACTCAAATAAAGAGAGAACATAAAGGCGAAGCCATCAGGGGCAGATTGGATGTTAGAAAATCAATGAAGCCATTGCATCGCAGCAACGAGGTGGTTTCAACATTTAGGGAAAAACAAATTGATAGCTCAATTGCTCAAATCATTTTTCAGGCTTACAACATATTGAAAGCAGACTTTGAAATTGGTAAAATAAATATTCCGGATTCAGCAAGGGAAGCCATCAATCAAATTCATACAGCAGTACAAAACAGAACACACATAAGCGAAAGCGATTATAAAAATATCCGGTATAAGGATATTTACTTTAGTTGGAAACCAGTGGTTGATTTGTCCTGGGATATTATCAAGCGGAAACAACTGAGTTTAAAACAGGATAAAGCTAAGAAGGGTTTTGGTTTCTTTATTGACATGGCAGAAGTTTGGGAGCAATACCTGAGAGCAATTCTAAAAAAGAATCTACTGCCTTATGGCTGGCGTTACAAGAACGAAAAACAGATTGCTTACAACGGTTATTTCTGGCAAAGGGAACTTATACCTGACTTGGTTTTTCAAAAAGAAAATGAGATAGCTGTTTGGGATGCTAAATACAAACGAATGCTGGGCAGGTATTTTGATGTTGACCGTTCCGATTTTTTTCAGATACATACTTATATTCAATATCAATTAAATCAGAAATCAGTAAGGTCAGGAGGCTTGCTTTATCCCATATCAACATCACCTGACTTCGAGAAGTATAGAAGCCCTTTCTTGATAAGTGAACAAGGTTTAAAAATGAACTTTTCAATTGACGGTATAGAACTTTCTGAAAGAACAGAGAATGATAATTACAAGAGCTTTGAAAAAGAGTTTTTAAAGAGAATTACGGATAGTTTATTGTAGCTAATGGTCTCGTAACTTCACGTTAAACAATTTTAATTACGTAATTATTTTAAAAGACTTTTTACCCCCAAATTGCTGCTATCAATTGCTAATTTTAAAGCCCTCAAAATGCCGTATTCTAATAGAGAATTACTGTCATTTATATCATACCAATTACCCTCTTTTGTCTTGTATAATTTGCAGGAAAATTGCTCGTCATTATCATCCTTTTTTGTAAAATTATATTCCTGTAAAACAGCTATAATATTTCCTAAAGCATTGGTCAATTCGTAAGGTTTTATTGTGTAATAAAACAGGGTGTTATCTTCTAAAATAATCTGTTTTTTATAAAGGTCCTTTAAGGCATCTCTCATAACACAATAATAAAGGAATTGGCAGTTTTTTTCAAACCTAATTTTTAACATGATTGAAAAATAGCTGATTATTAGCTTTAACTGGTATAGATTTTGCCTTTGTAAAGTGTAAGGATTTTAAAGTGAAAATGAATTGTGATGAGTGTTAAAAAATCTATTTACAAAAGCCTGGCCTTTTGTTTCGTATTTGCAGATGTCCCTCTCATAAACATCTCTATCAAAGGTTGGGTAACCGTTTCAATCATCCTCATCTCTCTTTCACATTTTAGAATCTTGAAACATTACAGCTTTATTAAGGCGTAATGTGCCCGGTCTTGCACATGGCAAGATGTACAAACGTGGCCACGTTTGGAATCTTGCCCCTTCACTCCGAAGTCGTGCGGGGGAATTGCAAAGATTACACAACCACTGTGAAAGAATTTAAAAATGAGATTATGAAGAAGAACGAAAATGAGGTAAGAAAAATCATGTTGAAAATCCGCATTAATGAAGATGAACTAAAACAGGTGAAAAAGCAGCAACAAAAAAGCACTGAAAGGAACATCAGCGCTTATGTAAGAGAAGTAGCAATGCAAAAGCCTGTTTTGATCAATTACCGGAACCAGTCTGCAGACGATTTTTTGAAGGACATGTTGGCACTAAAAAAAGAGCTGAATGGTATTGGGAACAATTTTAACCAGGTGGTGCATAAACTGCATATCCTTGATAAGATACCAGAATTCAGAGTTTGGGTAAATCACTATGATGGATTGCATCAGTCATTGGTGAATAAGGTGGAGGAAATAAAATTACGCATGAATCAACTCTATGAAGAATGGTTGCAAAAATAACGATACCGAAAAGTATAGAGGCTGCATTGAACTACAATGAAAAGAAGGTGCAGAAAGGAACAGCCCAATGTTTGTATGCTGGCAACTATTTGAATGATGCTAACAAAATGAATTTCCATCAAAAGCTGGATGGTTTTGAAATGAATAACCGGCTTAACAAAATGGCCACTACAAAAACCCTCCATGTATCACTCAATTTCGATCCATCAGAAAAGTTGCCTGAAAACAAGTTGGTTGAGATTGCTTCAGTGTACATGGATAAGATCGGTTTTGGGGAGCAACCTTTCCTTGTTTATAAACATGAAGATGCAGGGCATCCGCATATTCATATTGTAAGCACAACCATTAAAAAAGATGGCAGCAGAATTAACACCCACAACATCGGCAGAAATCAATCTGAAAAAGCAAGGAAAGAAATTGAGCAATTGTACGGATTGGTAAAAGCAGAACGGCAGCAACAATTACTGAAGTCTGGCATCAAGCCGGTGGATGCACAAAAGGCCATCTATGGAAAGGCTGAAACAAAGCGAAGCATTTCTAATGTGGTGGGTGCAGTATTCAGTCAATACAAGTTTGCCTCCTTGCCTGAATTTAATGCGGCTCTAAAACAATTCAATGTTGTTGCAGACAGAGGTAAAGAGGAAGGAAGGATTTACAAGAACCGTGGTTTGGTTTACCGGATTTTGGATAACGACGGAAATAAAGTTGGAGTGCCCATTAAGGCAAGCTCCATAGGTTGCAAACCAATCTTAGATAATCTGGAAAAGAAATTCGTTGCTAATGAAGTTGCAAAGGAGACATTAAAACAAAGAACTAAAAATACCATTGATGATTGCCTGCAGACTTCACCAGGAAGCATAAAAAATTTAGTAGCTGCTTTGCAACAAAAACAAATCTATACAGTGCTAAGACAAAATGCAGAAGGCAGGTTGTATGGAATCACTTTTGTAGACAATCAAAACAAAGTTGTTTTCAATGGCAGCGATTTGGGTAAAGGATACAGTGCTGCTGCTTTGCAAAGCAGGTTGGCTGTAGTTAATGATAACACACTTAAACAGGATGAAACAAAAACTGGAAGTTCATCAGGCTCTATACAAAAAGATATAGCCCTTCAAAAACAAGCCGACAAGACCATTGTACTAATCACAAAAACGGAGAGTTTGCTTGATGTACTTCTTTCAACCAAAGAACAATACGATAACATACCCAACAATCTGCTTAAAAAGAAAAGAAAGAAAAAGAAGAAAACTCATGATTTTTAAAACTTAAAATAAAAGCTATGTCACTTACAGGAGAGAATGAACAGGGGTTGAGAAAGATAATTGACCTCACAAGATTTGGCAGCATCTTTATTTTGCTGCTACACTTTTATTTTTATTGCTATGGTGCATTTGCACTGTGGGAATTTAAAAGTACAATTACAGACAGGCTGTTACAGAATATTGCACACACCGGTTTATTTAAAAGTCTGTTTGTCTCAAAATTTATAGCCATTGGGTTACTAATAATTTCATTGCTGGGAGCACAGGGTAAAAAAGATGAAAAAATTAATTGGAAAAGTGTTGTCGCATATTTGATAATTGGATTATTAATTTTCTTTAGCAGTAGTTTATTCTTTCGGTTAAATTATCCATTGGAAACTATCGCCATTATCTACATGGTTGCAACAGGTATTGGCTTCCTGCTTATTCTTGCTGGTGGAAATTTACTAAGCCGTTTAATAAGCCTGAATTTATCCAACGATGTTTTCAATTCCTTGAATGAAACTTTTCCGCAGGAAGAAAGGCTGTTGACGAATGAATTTTCCATCAACCTAACGGCACGTTACAATCTGAAAGGAAGAATCAGAAAAAGCTGGATAAATATTATCAACCCATTCAGAGGGTTATTGGTAATTGGTAGTCCGGGTGCTGGTAAGAGTTGGTTTGTTATTCAGCATGTCATCAAACAGCATATCGAAAAAGGCTTCGCCATGTTTGTGTATGATTTTAAATACGATGACCTTTCTAAAATAGTTTACAACTGGCTGCAGTTGAATAAAAATAAATATGCTGTTAAGCCATCATTCTATGTCATCAATTTTGATAACCTTTCTGTATCGCATCGCTGCAATCCTTTAGACCCGTCTTCCATGCATGATATTACCGATGCAACAGAATCTGCCAGAACAATTTTGTTGGGATTGAACAGAGAATGGATAAATAAGCAAGGAGATTTTTTTGTAGAATCACCCATCAATTTTGTAACTGCCATCATTTGGTTTTTAAGAAAATATGCGGATGGAAAATATTGCACCTTGCCGCATGTGATAGAGCTGATGCAATTTGATTATGAAGAACTGTTCCCGGTATTAAATACCCAGCCTGAAATTGAAGTATTGGTAAATCCATTTATGACCGCCTACCAGAATGACGCCATGGAGCAATTAGAAGGCCAGGTAGCCTCTGCCAAGATAGGGATGGCACGATTGGCTTCACCGCAGTTATATTGGGTTCTGTCGGGCAATGATTTCACGTTGGACATCAACAATCCAAAACATCCTAAAATAGTTTGCGTGGGTAACAATCCGGAGAAGCAGCAAATTTATGGTGCAGTGCTGTCCCTATATATTTCAAGATTGGTAAGGCAGGTAAATAAAAAAGGAATGCTGAAATGCAGTTTGGTATTTGATGAATTTCCAACTATTTATTTCAACAATATGGATAGTCTGATTGCCACTGCCCGAAGTAATAAAGTTGCTACTACTCTGGCTATGCAGGATTTTAGTCAATTAAAAAAAGATTACGGAAAAGAACAGGCAGATGTAATAGTTAACATCACCGGCAACATTATCAGTGGCCAGGTAATGGGAGAAACTTCCAAACTGCTATCAGAACGTTTCGGAAAAATTATGCAGGACAGGCAAAGTGTTTCCGTAAACCGAACCGATACCTCCATCAGCCACTCCAAACAACTGGACAGTGCCATACCTGCCTCAAAAATTGCTGCTCTTTCTTCCGGTGAATTTGTAGGTCTTGTAGCTGATAATCCAGATGAAAAAATAAAACTGAAAATGTTTCATGCAGAGATTATTAATGATGCTAAGAAATTGAATGAAGAAGTGAGCCGGTATAAAGAGATTCCGGAGGTATCAAATGTTACCCAGCAGCAGGTACTGGATAATTACTACCAGGTGAAGATGGAGGTAAAGCGGTTGATTGGGGAAGAAGTGGGGAGGTTGAAGGCAGAGATGAATGAAAAAATCTAAAATATCAAATCAATAATTCTTAGTCCTCCATTCTGTAACATGCTTCCAACTGCTATTGTGTGAAAATAAACCTGGCTTAAAGTATAATTTATCAATCATAGCCAGGTATTTATTTGACTTTAATAACCCACCTGTATGTTCAGGCTCTAAAGCAATAGTAATACCAGCCAGCCTTTCAAATATCCATTTTATTAATGGCCTTTCAGGGGATAGATATTCTCTGA
Organism: Chitinophagales bacterium; assembly: GCA_038211085.1. GTDB lineage: Bacteria > Bacteroidota > Bacteroidia > Chitinophagales > Chitinophagaceae > Segetibacter. Next base: position 15,197 of record JBBQVY010000035.1, read on the forward strand.
TGGTTTTATCTGTCACGTATGTAAACTTAAACCTACCATCGCTTAACCCATTCTTAATTGTAAAAAAATCCAAGTCAATATCAAAAAAAACAGACTCTTCCTCTACGTTCATCAATGAAGTTTCTAACTCTGAAAATTCACGATATTTTTTAATTACGTGGACGTTTCCATAAATATCCTCAATAGATTCATCTAACCAATCATCCTCAAATGTTCCCTGCCTGCAATTGACATAAACATTGCCTATTAAATTCAAATAGGCTGCTGACATTATATGGCCATCATTAAGAGAGTTGAGTTTAGCCCAGGAAAAGAAAGAAACATCCCCATTGCTTTTTAAATTAAGTTTCTTTAACCATTCCTTTTCTGTGTCACAAGGATAAACTAAATCCTGGTGCCAGTCCAAACTCACCAATGCAGGTGGGGAAGCATTTGCATCTTTCCTTTTCATTGCTTTCAGCCATTTATTCCAAAAGAAAAAAGCATACCTGTGCTCATTAAATGTAGCAAGTTCAATTGCTTTTGTTTCATGATGTATGGGATGGGCAAGTATTTCATACAAGCTGCCAGATGGGGTTGCTATCTCCGGATTTCTAAATGATAACTCACTCATATTTTGTCAAATATTTTATTGTTTGAGTATAAATAAATTCCTGAACCTACGATTTGTTAAGCTAATAAATTCTCCAGTTTGTTTTTCCACTTTTCCCAATCGGGCATTTCCTTACTCTGAAGATTGAAAAATTTCTCACTGTGATTTTTATGCACCAAGTGGCATAGTTCGTGAATAATTACATACTCAATACATGCTTTTGGCGCTTTAATTAATTCTGGGTTTAAAATAATTTTTCCTTTGGGTGTGCAACTTCCCCATCGGGAAGGCATTTCCTGCAGGAAGATAGATTTAGGCTCGACTTTATGCTTTTTGAATTTTTGAATTATCGGCTCAGCTATTTCTGCAAATTTTATTTTTGCTCTTTCTCTGTACCATTCATTCAAAACGTTTTTGGCTGAACTATTTGGTTTGATATGAATCTGAATTTCTCTGGTTTTAAAATGAACATCATTTTTCTTACCCTTTATTATTTTAAGCTTATACTGCCTTCCCATATAAAGGTGAGTTTCGCCGCTTACAAATCTTCTTGCAGGCGTTTTAGGATGAAAGGCAAGAAAAAAACTTTGCTGCTTTATAATCCATGGGGCTTTTTTTCTGATGATTGTTTTTATCTTTTCTAGTGATGCCCCAGCAGGCGCTTTAACTATAACTTCCATTTCAGGGTTTACAGAAATGCCCAAAGTTTTTCTTCCTGAATACTCCAGATAGAAATCAATCTTTTTAGAACCGAATTGAATATAAGTTGTCATTACTGATAACGGAGTTTAGCTACTTCAACACATTTTTCTGCCAATGCTTCTGCTTCCCTGATGGGCATTTTTAAATGGTCTATGAGGTATTCGCCAATAAAGAAATTCATCTTACGAATTACATCCAACTTATTTTGCCAATCAACTACTTTAAAATTTTTAATGATAGAATCCACTTCACTGGAAAAGTCAATTCCTTCTTCGTTAGAAAATGCTGTAGATGCTTTTAATAACCTGTAAAACGCAATGGCTTCTTCTTTATCCAGCAAACTTTCAGGAACATCATCCCCTTTCTTTGTAACCGCTTGTTCCCTGTATTCTTTTACTTTTCGCAATGCTTCTGCTTCAGATATTCTCATGGCTCTTAAATCTGCAATCGTTTGCCTGATAAGCTCCGATAATTTTTTATAAAATACAGGATCTTCTTCCATCCGGGCAGTGATATGCTTTGTGGTACGGCTTGCAATCATTTCCGCTTTGGCTCTTGTGCCCACAACTTTTTCCAGTTCTTTTTCAAAAGCTTCAGCATCCAATATGCTTACCTGTTCTGTTAATTGTATAATTCCTTCTGTAGTTACATGCTGGTCTAATAATTTTTGTAATTGCTTTTCATATTTTTTAAAATCAATAGCATCGGAATAAGTATTAACAACTGCATTTCGTAAACCAGTATAGAATTTTAAATCTTTCCTGTATTGGTTTTTTAATTTTTCTGGTGAGTTGTTTTCAAACTCAATAGATGAAAATGCCATCTTCAGACATTTTGCAAAAGCTGCAAACTTTTGATAAAATTCAGTTCTAATTGCTTCATCAGCCAATAGTACTGCATAGCTTACCACATCCATTTTATTGGGTAACTGCTTAAACAGATTATTCAGTTCGGTATGCAGTTGCGGTAGTTTTTCAATTTCTTTATTTATATCTGTAAAAGTTCCCTCAAGTTCTTCTGCTTCAAATTCTGAAAGATTGGAGTAAGTATTCATGGCTTCATCCAATTGGCTGATAATACCTTCGTAGTCTATAATAAAACCGTATTCTTTACCAGGTGCTACACGGTTTACCCGTGCTATAGCCTGTAATAAAGTATGTTCTTTCAGCTTTCGGCACATGTACATTACAATCACCCTCGGTTCATCAAAGCCGGTTAATAATTTATCTACCACAATTAATAAATCCGGGTAATCAGTTTTCTTAAATTGGTTAATCAACGATTCTTCAAAATTCTTTCCGTGCTTGGCCTCCATGCCTTTCCAAAACTTCAGTACTTCATCTGTTGGTTCTTCATTAGCGTCTTCGTTGCCCTCCCTGTCATCCGGTGCAGACATGATGGCCTCTGTAGTTACTTTACCAATTAAATCAAATGCTTTTTTATATTTAACGGCGGTAGCTTTATCGGGTGTTACAACCATGCCTTTAAAACCGCTCCTTTCACCATTATGGTCTATTCCCCAGTTTTGTGAGTAATGATTAGATATATCTCTGGCTATCTCATCAATACGTTGTTCTGTCTTTCCTATTAAATTTGCCTTGCTGTATTTTCTTTTCAGGTCTGCCTTTTGGTATTCTGCTAATGGTTCAGAAACATAATCAAAGCCTTTATCCAAAGCCTGCTGGTTTACATCCTGCACTGCTTGTCTGCCTTCATATACTATCGGCACAATAGCCCCATCTTCCACCGCCTGCAGAATGGTATAGGCATCAATAATACCCCCAAATTTTTGCGCCGTGCTCTTTTCTGCCTTCATTAAGGGAGTGCCGGTAAATGCCAGGAAACAGGCATTAGGCAACACTTTCTGCATCTTCACATTAAATGTGCCGTATTGGGTGCGGTGGCCTTCATCAATTAGCACAAATATATTATTAGATTCAAGTGGGGTACTGCTTATCTGGTTAACCGCAGCTTCAAATTTGTTGATAATAGTTGTGATGACCCTGTCGCTTTTGCTCCGTAATAACTCAACCAGGTGATTGCCCGTTTTAGCATTATCTACCTGTACATCTACCTGCCCAAAAGTGGCCGTAATTTGTGTATCTAAATCAACACGGTCTGTAACCAAAATAATTTTAGGGTTGCGGACTGTCTGGTAAATTTTTCTTGCAAGCATTGCCATTGTAAGCGATTTTCCGCTTCCCTGGGTATGCCAGATTACACCGCCCTGTCTTCTGCCTTGTTCTACATTTTGTATGCGCCGGATTATTTTTTTTACAGCAAAGTATTGCTGGTACCGGGCAATCTTTTTGAATTTGCCGCCTTCAAAAATGATATAATCTTTTGTAAGTTCCAGCAACCTGTCTGGTTTGCATAAGTAGTATAAATATTCGTCCTGAGGACTTACAGCCAGTTCCTCTTTTTCTTTTTGTTCAAGAATTTTTATTTCCCAGCCTTCTCTTTGTTTATATAGTTTTTCTCTTTGCTGAGTGGTTAAAGCTGCATTTACTAATTGTTTTAATTTTTCCTTCGTATCGTTTTCCCTTTGTTCTCTCCATGTAGCCCAAAACTCTTCTTTGGTATCGGTGGTGGCATATTTAGCCTGTAATGTAGCAATGCTTAATAATACCTGGCTATAAACATATAAATGACGGATACCATCAATTTGCTGGTTACGAATATGCTGCGAAATGGCTTCTGATAGCGGCTCTTTCATATCGGGCCGCTTACATTCCATAACGCAAAGAGGGATACCATTTACAAACAATACAATATCTGGTATATAATGTTCTTTGCTGCCAGTCCGCATTACAGCATATTCTTCTGTTACATGAAATACATTATTTTCCAGGTGCTCCCAATCAATGTAGCGAAGCGTAAAACTTTTTTTATCGCCATCAATATTTTGCTCTAATGCCCTGCCTAAAGTAATAATATTATAAGCCGATTCACAGGCTGCCATGTAACCCTCATTCATTGGCAGGTCTTTTAAAGCCAGTATGCCATTTTCAATATTGGCATCACTGAAGATGCCTGTTTTTGTAGAGCTAACTTTAATGCTGTTGATTTCCTTTAACTGTTTACGCAACACCTCTTCCAGTAAAACATTTGTTGTTTTATTGCCTCTTAAAGCCAATGCCTCGTCCTTTGATAAATAGATATAGCCTAACTTTTGCAGTAACTGCAAAGCAGGGAGTTGAGAGATGTGATTTTCGTTAAACGATGAAGTATCCATTTATTTTAGCTATTATTATTGAATTGGAGTTTCACTTTATTCCTTTCCATATTGTTTCAAAACTTATTGCTTCTCCTTCAAGTAATGGAAAAAGAGAAACATCATCATTCTCTTTTAAGAATAATTTTCCATTTTTAACATCTAATACAGCCATCTTTATTTCCTTATCGAAACCCTTTCTTAACTGGCTTTCCATCAGCGTTAATATTTGCTCAATTTTATCTTTGCCAAGCTTATCACTTTTTAAGTAGAGTTTTACAATAATAAAATTCCCATTGTACTCAAGTCCCAGTTCAGGGTTTATCCTTATATCCAAATCTCCTTTAACCCAATGTTTAGATGGTGGCGAAAAGTATTTAAATGTTTTATTGCCCCAGAACTTTCTATATCCATCTATAGCTTCAGAATAGTTTTTAATTTTTTTATTATCAGTTACTTTGTCAAGAATTTTTTTCAGGTCTTTCCTTTCTCCATCCGATTCATGATTTTTTTTAATTCCTTCCCGTAATGCCTTATAAAAATCTGTGGCAGGAGAATACTCTTCCCGGTTTTTAACTTGTTTTACTTTTGTAAGTTTTGAACTTCCTGCTTTGCATACAAAATCGACAAAGTCCGTTAACGAAATTTCAATTTTAGAACCTTTTGCTTTGGGCATATATTTTACTATTAAATTTTCAATCTTTTTTTTCCTGTCAACAATACCTGCATCAATCCATTTTTCTTCTCCTATAGTTTATCCCTTTTTAATTTAAGAAGTTGAATTTCTTTATCTACAGCTTGCAAAACATTAGCAATGGCGGTCTGTTCTTTTAACGAACTGGGTATTGATAGCGATAAATTTTGAAGTGTTGTTTTTGTAACACTATAAACCGATGTACCTGTAGCCAATTTTCTTAGTCTATTTCTAACTATTTCTCCTGAGAATAAATAACCGCTAAACCCATTTACAATAATTTTTTTGTTACCTCTAAGTACAATTGTATGTAGTCCGCCTACTGCTATTTTATTTTCCAGATTTATTACTTCAACTACTTCGCCAACACCTTCATAATCCTCCGAAGCATCGGCCATTACTATATCACCTTCTTTTAAATAGTCTCGTTCGTTGATGGCTTGTGTGTCATCAACAATTTGAGGAATACCTTGCTGTACTGAAAAATCTAAGAATTCATTTTCATAAAAAGCATGTATGTCTCCATAGTGAATACAATAAATTAAATCCTTATTATTTGCTTTTGATAACCCTTCTCTTGAAATTGAATAAGTTTTTATAAATTCAAAAACATCTCCCATCTTTACAGTTATCCATTTGCAATTTTTAATTCCCTTTTTATTATTCAATAATCTTTTCTTTCCGGTCAATAAATTCTGGATTAGCCATTTTTTCCGAAGCTCTTTTTTCGTAATCAGTTCATTGAGCTTTCTAATTGTTATATCCATTAAAGTGAGAATATTTGCAATAGCTTTTTGTTCTGAAATCGGAGGTAGATTTATCCGAATTGATTTTACTAGTTCGCCACTCAAATTCTCTTGATTTCCGGTATTACTTAGCTTTCTAATATCCTTATACTTGCCGATTAAATATTGAAAAACAAATTGATTATGTGCTTTTTGATTATCTAAGATTATTGCTGCACAGGCTTGGTTCGTAGCAGCTTCTATTTGTAGTATTGCTGTTTTCCCTCTTGTTATACCTTGGCCATAAAGAGCCATAAGTATAGTGCCGGGCGGAAATAATTTTGTAGATGAGTTTTTTAATCCATCGATAGTAATAAATTCCTCTGCTTTTTCTATATGATTGAAATCAATAAGTGAAGTAGTAATCCAAGGTACTTGCCCTCCCCAGTAGGCTTTATTATCACGTCTGGGGGTGCCTCCGGAAGTAATTTTAGCAATTTTTCCTAATTCTATTACTTTCCAATCGCTTGGTAATTTTGAGGCACTAGGCTGTTTAGTTTTAGGTTTTCCCATCTTACTTTACCAATTGTTTTAAATGGTTCTTTATTTCAGCCTGAACATTAGCTAATTCTTTTTCTAATTCGTCAATCTCACCCTGCACCTTTTCAATATCCACTTCATCTTCTTCCACAAATGTGTCAACATATCGGGGGATGTTTAAATTAAAATCATTCTCTGCTATTTCTTCAGGCGTAGCAACATAACTATATTTTTCTTCTACCAGTCCGGGCTGCAATTCACTTTTATTAAACTTCCGGTAAGTGTTTACAATATCCTCAATATCTTTTGGCCGTAGTTTGTTCTGATTTTTACCTGCATCAAACCGTTGGCTTGCATCTACAAACAATACGTTTTTATTATTTCCTTTGCCTTTATTAAAGATTAAAATAGCTGCCGGTATACCGGTGCCAAAAAACAGGTTGGCGGGTAAACCAATTACTGCTTCCAGTATATTTTCTTCAACAGTCTTTTGCCTTATTTTTCCTTCGCTGCTTCCACGGAATAGCACACCATGCGGCACCACAACACCCACTTTACCTTTTCCTTCGTAGGTGGTTTCTATCATGTGGCTAATGAAAGCCCAGTCGCCCTTGCTCTTTGGTGGAGTGCCTCTCCAAAAACGGTTGTGCTTATCGCTTGCTGCTTCATCTGCACCCCACTTGTCCAAACTAAAGGGAGGGTTAGCCACCACGGTATCAAACTTCATCAAAGCATCGCCTTCTTTAAGCTTAGGATTACGGATAGTATCACCCCAACGAATAATGGCATTATCATACCCATGCAAAAACATATTCATCACTGCTAATGCCCAGGTGCTGCCATTGGCTTCCTGCCCGTATAAAGAAAAGTTATCTGAACCAACCTGCTTGCCAGCTTTTATTAATAAAGATCCGGAACCACAGGTAGGGTCACTAATTCTTGCACCCGGTTTTGATTTGGTTAGCATGGCCAGCAATGTAGATACTTCGGAAGGTGTAAAAAATTCTCCGGCTCTTTTACCTGCCTCACTGGCAAAGTTTGCAATCAGAAATTCATACGCATCGCCGATAATATCATTGCTTTCCAAATGCGATGGCGTTAAATCCATACCGCTAAAATCTATCAGCAGTGTTTTTAAACGGGTATTTTTATCTTTTGTATCGCCCAGATTACTGGTATTAAAAGATATGTTTCTAAAAATACCGCTGCCATCTTCACTGCTCAGTTTTTCCCTGTTTGCTTCCTCCAGGTCAGTTAAGGCAATATCAATCAGTTCACCTACATTGGCTTCGTTACGATGTTCGTACAGGTAATCAAAAGTGCTGGTCTCCGGCATAATAAAGCGTTCCATCTTCATTGCCCTTTCTGTTCTCTCTTCATCACCTTTATATTTTTTTAGATACTCATTCTTTTTTTCTTTATGTACATCACTTACATATTTAATGAACAGCATGGTAAGGATATAATCTTTGTATTGCGAAGGGTCAATCAATCCCCGGAACGTATCGCAGGCCTTCCATACAAACTGGTTAATTTCATTTTTGCTAATCTTATTGCCCATGGTTATTTTTTTGAAGCTTTTAATAATGTTTGCTGAGTAAGTTTATCTTTTAAAAGGATAAGCCGTTTTATTGTTTGTTTTTCTTTGTCCCTTAGCTGCTGTACACCCACTATTAGCTCCTGAATGTTTATGTCAGGGATATCTATTTCTAATTGTGATAGCTGTGCAATAGAAATAGAAGGGATGGTTGTTGTTGCTTTTGTTTTGTGAAATACCGTAACCTGTTTACTGTTATTTATATACCATGCAACATACTCCGGAATTACCAGGTGCTTGTGGTCGCTTTTAATCCGAATAATAATAAATGAGGAAGAAGCCACTGCCTGACCTATGGAATTGTTATAACACACTGCAAAGTTGTTAAGCCCTTTAGCGGCAAACAATAAATCATCATTCTGCAAAAGGTGCTTATGGTTCTTTTCTGATAGTTTTAGCTGGGGTTTTACGGACGGGTCAAATGAACCGGTTTCGGAAAAATGATTCCCTTGCAGGTAGAGCGTATCCGCCAGAATATCTTGTTGGGCATAAATGCCCGTAGAAAGAGTTGTTATGTGTTCAAGAATTGTTTTCAAAATAAATATTTCTGTATGAATGATACAAAATTAATAGAAATTGTTTATACTTGCAATTAAATTACGCAGTATTGAATATACAAAATTATTTTTAAATCCCTTCTTAACTTACCTACAGGAGTTATTTTTGGTAAAAGTAATAATAATTCAACTAATTAGTTGAATTATTGAATAAGATAGTATATTTGCATTGTGAAACTATTTAAAAAAATATGGCCACATCTGAGGAGGTACACTCATTCTTACAGGATTTTAAAGTTAAACTTGGCATCTGGGGAGTTGTATTCCGGGATGACAGGGGTAAGAATGCACAAGCTCTTTTAAATCTTGAAATAACACCTGTCTTCAGGGAGAAAATTTTGAAAGAATTACAGGTTGGAGATTATTATGAGGGGCCAAAAAAAGAAAATTTGTATGGTGGAGCAGATATGTGGGTGTTTGGAAAAACAATTAAAGGACAGGAAGTATATATAAAGATTACGCTTGGATTTTCGGGTGCTCAGGTTATTTGTATTTCATTTCATGTAGCCGAACACCCTATGGATTACCCATTAAAAAATTAGTGTATGAAAAGTCCATTTACTGGCGGTGCCACAAAATTAGAAAGAGAACCAAGAGTTCTTGAGTACAGAAAAGATTCGTTTGAAGTACTCTACCATTATTATGTGTGTGTTGATACCAATGAGCAATTTACCACAACGGAAATTGACACACTTAACCTGAACCAGGTGCATAATAAATACAGGGAAAAATATGGTATCCCTTTTACGGATGAAATAAAAAACATTCGGGAAAAGTACGGACTTAGTGCTGCCAAAATGAGTGAGGTACTTGGCCTTGGTGCAAATGTATATAGAAATTACGAAGCAGGTGAAATGCCAAGTGTGGCAACAGGCCGTTTGATACGACTGGCTGAAGATGCCGAAGAATTTGGAAAGCTGTTAGAAATGAGCCGGAATTCGCTGGAGCAACATGAGTATGATAAGGTAAAAAAGAAGTTAGATCATGCAAAGGGTGGCTGGGGAAAGGTGGAAGAGATGTGGAAAGGCTGGCTCTTTGGTAATGATTACCCCAACATTCACAATGGCTACAGAGTGCCTACTTTAGAAAAGATCGGCAATATGGTTTGCTTTTTTGCTCAGCGCAATAAACCTTATACTACCGCACTGAATAAGCTAATGTTTTATGCTGATTTTGGACACTTTAAAAAATATGGGCAGAGTATTAGTGGTGTTTATTATAAAGCGATACAAAAGGGCCCTGTTCCGGAAAATTATGGTGGTATTTACAACCATGTAGTAAATAAAGGATTCGCAAAAGTGGAAGAAATGGATTTTGGGGATTTTGTAGGGGAAAGATTTGTAACAGAGAGTGTAGTTATTTTTGATGCTTTGGATGGCCCATTTACTGACACTGAATTAACCGTATTGGAAAATGTTTCAGAAAGATTCAAAGGACTGAGTACGAAAAAAATTGTTGAAATCAGTCATGAAGAACCAGCCTGGCAGGATAACGTTGATGATTATCACAGGATAAGTTTTGAATATGGATTTGAATTGAAAAATATTGACTGATAAAAAGGTCGTAGTTCTTTTATAGAAGGCGAAAGCCCTGATAGGTCTCAAGCTATCAAGGCTTTCTGGAAATGAGTTTTTTGATAAGCTTTCTCGTTTCCGTAGTTTTATTTCGTGCTGCAAAAGTAGGTGTTGTCTAGTTAATAAACAACACCTACTAATTGTGGCCACCAGCAGATATCGTACAAAACTCCTGCCACTAACTTCTCCTTCTACTAAGCTTTCCGGCGACAATGCCCCTACTCCGATATAAGGTCGGGGCAATTATTATTACACCCAAAACAATCTAATAATGGGTAAGAATCAGCATGTAACCAAACATCCCGGTGGTGGATGGCAGGTTAAGGGCGCCGGTAACGAAAAAGCAACAAAAGTTACCGACACTCAAAAACAGTCAATCGATGCAGCTAAAGAAATAGCCAAGCATCAAAAATCAGAAGTAGTTATTCATGGAACAGATGGCAGGATAAGAGATAAAGACTCTTATGGCAATGATCCTAATCCTCCTAAAGACACCAAAAATTAATTGTATAATGAGTTAAACTAATTGAAAATGAAATTGACAAATTCGCAACTGCAGAATTTTATCGCCAGGATAAAATTGAAAAGAGAAAATATGGGAACCTATAGAACCCAGGTAACCAATCTACAAGAAGATTTAGAAAAGTATATTACCTCAGATACCAGCACAGGTATTAAGGTTACCAAGGTAGTAATCGGAGGTTCCTGGAAAAAGGGTACTATTTTAAGAGCTACAGGCGAAAACCCAATTGACATCGATTTAATTCTTTATGTAGAAGGAGAAGCTAATCTGCAAGATGATCTTGAGAGGTTACATGATTTAATTGTGGATTATCTCAAAAAAATATATCCTAATAAAGATATTTTGAGGGATGTAGATGCCGAAGGAAAAACAAAGTCTATAAAAATTAAATTCATAGGCACCGGGCTGGAAGTAGATATTGTTCCGGTAGTTCCAATGGATAAGCCTGCTGACTATGTTTGGCAACCGCAACGCGGGGGCGGTGGTGGAAAATACGTTACCAGCGTAATTAAGCAAATAGAATTTGCTGCAGAATATAGAAAACAAAATACTTCGTATACATCAATTGTAAGGGCTTTAAAATGGTGGCGCAACTATAAGGAATTGGATCAACTATCATCTTTTGTTATTGAACTTATAGTTGCATATTTGGAAACTAATAAAGGCTGCGAAACAAATATTGAAGAGGGGATCGTTCGATTTTTCAAATTCGTAAGTGACCCGACTTTTCCTACCATTAATTTCAAAAATGCAATCAACTCATTGCCAGCTCCTATTAATAAATTTTATGTTGCTGACCCTACAAACAATGAAAATAATGCTGCAAAGAAAATAAATGATATTAATTGGGAAGAAATTAAAAAAGAAGCAAATGATGCATTTGAGGCATTAAATATTGCGCAATCAAAAAATTTCGAAGGCGACACCATTGAGGAGTGGAAGTATGTTTTCGGATCATCTTTTAACATAAAATCAGAAGACTAACATGAGTTATAATACCATTACCGCAACATCTACTTATACAGTGGTTGACATCAGAAAAACATTCGAAGGATTTGAAGCTGATTTAAGAATGATTGCCAGACGTACTGAAAAATGGGCAACAGATTATGTCGATAAAGTGTTTCACGATATCGTAAAGCTGGCTGAAGCAAAGTACTTAAAAACTGTGGATATCATTTTGTTAAGTACAGCAAACGTACCATTACGTGCAGCCAAATATACAGTGAATGAAGCAGGGACTTCGATCACGGGCGATAGAGCTGGTGGAAATGATTGGAATAATTTGCCAAGTACATATCTTGAAGTAGTTATTAGTTATACTTCAGCCTGGCATCTGCTAACTCAACAACAAAAAGAAAATTTTCAACAATCTAACAATTTTAAAATTGGATGGTCTTCATCGTCTATTGATAACAGCTTCCCAACCCTCGCCAAACAGACGGCGCAAAACTTTGCAAGCAACGGCTATGAATTAAATAAGACTAACTATAAATAAATTCTGCATGAATAATACTACAATATTTGACAACATCATTGAACTGCCGAATGCCGATGTAAAAAGAAGGGCAGATGCATTAGTCGGCTTTAATAAAAGATTTGAAAGAGTACATAATAATTTGAAACTCCTAATTGATCAAGAAGGGTTAATAGAATGGAGCAATAAACATCATAAAATAAAATTGCCTGTTCTCGAAACAATATTAGATAGGTATCCACTTGTGTTATTGGCAGGTGATGCAGGAACGGGTAAAACTGTATCAGCAGAGGGAATAGCAGATAGAATGGTAAGAGAATTAGGCAAAGACGGCTTTTTTCTTAAGTTGAGTACCAGGGTAAGGGGCGAAGGCCTGCATGGACAAATGGGGAATTTAGTAAATAACGCATTCGACAGATTAAAACAAGAAGCTGGTAAAAAGAGGATTGCATTTTTATTTATTGATGAAGCTGATGCAATTGCAACTACAAGATCTACACACCAAATGCATCAGGAAGAAAAAGCTGCTGTAAATACTTTAATCCAAAAAATTGATGAAATAAGAAGTTTAAATGGCCGTGCAATTATATTTATGTCAACTAATAGACTTCATTTTATTGACGAAGCCATTATTAGAAGGGCAGCAATAATTATGGAATTTGAAAGGCCAGATGAAATTGAAAGAAAAGAATTATTTATAAAAACACTGGATGGAACAGGAATTAAAGACAAAGAATTTGACAAGCTTGTTGAATTAACGGGCCCAAATAAAAATAATGGGTTAGGGTATTCTTTTTCTGACTTAACATTGAAAATTCTTCCAGAAGCAGTTGCAGAAAGTTTTCCTAATAAACCACTCTCATTTGAAGTTCTTGAAAACGTAATCAAACGAGTAAAACCAAGCCCCAAAATAATATGAGAAAAAATATTGCAGAAGTATTGATTTTTTTATCCGGCATTGCACTTATTGCCTATATCCTTATATATAGGGATACCACAAAGCCTTTTCCGGCACTGTTAATAGCAATTGCAGTAAATATCATTACAACACCGTTATATATTGGTATTGTTGAAGGGATTTATAGCGTAAGAAAGCTTCCATTAATATTCAAAACTCAAATATGGTATAGGAATAAAGATGTAAGATTATCTATTTCATATTTGTTTAGAATAAAAAGTAATGGAAAATACCTTTTGGTAAAAAATAGAAAAGGTAATTTCTATCAATTAGTAGGCGGTGCTTATAAAACGCTCCCCGGAGTTGAAAAGGTATTTAAAGAGAATTCAATAAAGCCTGACAAAAGATTCGAAACTGAACATGGTATAGCAAAGAATGATTTACGATTTCGTTTGCCAGGAAGAAATGTTATAAAAATCATTCGATGGTTTAATTCAAGAGAAGATAGGGAAACTTCACAGTGGAGAGAATTTTGCGAGGAGTTGCTTACTACAAATATAATTACAGATAAACATAGCTTTCGTTACATCGATTATAAGTATGCCACTACTGTCCAAACTCCTATCCAAAAAGCAAAAAATTTATCCTGCCAAGAAATTCTTATCTATGAAATATTTGACTTAATTCCCAATGATGAACAAGTAAAAGTTCTGGATGAATTATACCAAAAGGGAGATTCGGATAAAGTTAAGTGGGCAGATGAAACCCTTATTAATTCATTGGGATTTGATGAAAGAAAAAAAGAAATGGAATATGAAATTGGAGCTCACACGAAATGGGCTATTAATGAAAAATACTCAACGGAATAAATAATGAGAAGGAAAGAAAAATATATTGTTCAGGGTGCAGTAATAGGTTTTGTTGGAATTGCTATCGGGGATATTCTATTTCAATGGTTTAAACATTGGCAGAAGGATATTCCTTTTACTTGGGATAGCTATAATGGCAAACAGACTCTAAAACATGCTCTTATCGGAAGTGCTGCAGGTGCAGGCGTAGGTTATTTAGTCTACGAATCAAAGTTGTCAGATGAATCTAATCATCCGTTTAATTCAGACGAACATTTACGTAAAATATTATCAGAAGAAAACCTGAAATCTAATCCTGCCCTTTTAAAAAAATATCTTTCTTATAAATCGGAGATGAAGAAATGTCTTGGCGAAAAATTTGCCCAAAAACTTACCTGTCAGCCGGAAGATGCCGGTTCCTTTTTTAAACGTACTGCAATTATGTCTAATTGTGACCTGGATATTATATTGCCATTCAAGAGAAGTAGCTACACTACCCTTGAAGATATGTACTATGATGTACACGACATAATGCAAAGAAGTTTTGGCGATAAGGCTATTGTGAGTAAACAGACAAAAGCTATAGGTATAACCTTTGAACATGATGGTCTTCCAATACACTTTGACATTGTTCCGGGCAGAGAGATCAACGATTATAGGTGCAAAAAAGACCTGAACTTATACGTAAGACCTGACTGGGCTTGGCAACGGGGATCTTCGTTTAAAAGTATCCGTTTTACCAACCCCTTGTTTCTTATGATTTACCTGCGTAGTAATTTTGCGGCAGCAGTTCTTTGATTCTATTGATCGGGTGATCTTTGATTTTAGAAAGCACTTCGGTAAGCCATTGGATTGGTTCTATGTTGTGTAGCTTGCAGGTGGCAAAAAGACTATACAGCATTGCACTTATTTGAGCTGCTTCGTGGCTGCCTGCGAAGAGCCAGTTTCTTCTGCCAATAGCAATTGGCCTGATGCTATTTTCTACCAGGTTATTATCAATAGGCAAGAAGCCCTCCTGAGTATATACATTTAATTTTTCCCAGCGGCTTAAAGTGTATTGTATTGCTTTGCCCAATGGACTTTTGGGTAGCGATGTAGTAAGTTGTGTTTTTAATACAAGGTGTATGGCCGCTAATATGGGTACAGATTGTTCTTGACGTTTTTGTTTGATTTGTTCGGTTGTAAAATTATTTTCCCTGCAATGTTTTTCTACACCATATAGTTGGGCAATAAGTGTAAGCACTTCGCTTGCTTTGGCATTATCAAACTTTTGTGCATCTATAAATTTACGGCGGGCATGTGCCCAGCAGTTGGATACAGTAATATCGGGTGTATTTTCAAACTGTGTGTATGCACTATACCTATCTACATGTATATGGCCTTTATAGCCTTGCAGCATTTCTTTGGGGCATCCGCCATCTCTGCCCTGCTGATAGTTAAATATGACAAGTTTACTTAATGTATTGTAATAGACCCAATAGTACCCTTGGTGCGTAGTGCCTTT
>JBBQVY010000036.1:0-30295 GCA_038211085.1 Chitinophagales bacterium
TTGTGCACCTCATGCAAAAAAAGCAAGCCACAAATGTTTCGGAAATAGAGACTTTTTACCCGGTAAACAGAAAAAAATGGAGGCAGTGGTTAGAAAAACATCATGATGCCAGGCAATCTGTTTGGCTTATTTATTTCAAAAAAAATTCGGGTAAGCCTACCATTTCGTACAGCGACGCTGTTGACGAAGCATTGTGTTTTGGGTGGATTGATAGCCGTGCAAAAGGGATAGACGAAGAATGCTTTATGCAGTTTTTTTCGAAGCGAAAATCTACCAGCGTATGGTCGATGGTTAATAAGGCGAAGGTTGACATACTTATAGGAAAGGGGCATATGACAAATGCAGGACTGGAGCGCATTGAAACAGCTAAGCAAAATGGCTCCTATTACATATTGGATGATGTAGAAGCATTGATTGTACCAGCCGACCTGGAACAAGCTTTTAAGGAAAAAGGAAAGGGGCGGATATATTTTGAAAATTTAAGCAGAACAGATAAGAGGAATATTTTACAGTGGCTAAAATTGGCTAAGCGCCAGGAGACCAGGCAAAAAAGGATAGATGAAATTGTTTCCCTTGCAGCAAAGCACCAAAAGCCAAAACAATTTACCCAGCCATCACCTAAAAGCAATGGCTGAGTAATATTTTTTATTGAGACCACTCTGTTGGTTCTCTGTCCCAACGATGATTTTTTAGCGCTCCCAACAAATCACTTTTCAGACCTTTGCCATCGCCGGCGGACATGTTGGCTACTACGTTTTTCATTTTACGCATACCGGGTATGGTGGTGGCTACATCGGGGTTACTTAGTATAAATCTAAGGGCCATTTCAGGCAGGTTCATATCTACAGGTACTAAGGGTTTTAAAGCCTCTGCATGATCAACGCTTGAGTTTAAATTCTCCGGTACAAAGTAAGTACCCCGCCAGTCGCCGGCCGGAAAGGTGGTTTCCTTTGTCAGGGTGCCGGTCAAGGTTCCCTCATCAAATGGTACACGGGCAATTACCCCAATGTTTAATTCGCGGCACAGTGGAAACAATGCATCTTCCGGGGCCTGGTCAAAAACGTTATAGATTACCTGTACAGCATCAATTAAGCCGGTGCGCAATGTTTCCAGGCAATTGTTAGGTTCCCACCTGTTAACACTTATACCCCATGCCTGCACCTTACCTTGTTGCGTTAGTCGGGCAATGGCTTCCTGCCATTCATCTAATTGCGCCCAGCTATCTTCCCACACATGAAATTGCTGCAGGTCTATGGTTTCAACTCCAAGGTTTTTCAGGCTCTTATCTGTGTATTCAACTATATATTCTGATGGAAACACATCCTGTAAATTAAAGGAAGACTTAGAAGGCCACTTGCGGTTTTTAGGTGGAATTTTTGTGGCAACATACAATTTTTTGCCGCCGTGTCTTTTGACCAAAGCGTTTAATATTTCCTCGCTTAATCCTTCGCCATAACCCCAGGCGGTGTCAAAAAAATTACATCCCATTTCAACGGATTTGTCAAGGGCTTCGTTTACTTCTTTGCTTTCTGATCCTGTCCATCCTGCCATACCCCACATGCCATAACCTACCTCGCTAACCTGCCAGCCCGTTCTTCCAAAAGTTCTGTAATTCATATGTCGTAAATTTTTGAAGGTCTAAATTATGAAGAAATGCTTCGATATAATTTATATATCGATGTATTTATAAGCAGGTATAAAATGGTGTTTGCCTTGCTTTAGGTATGATATGAAATTCTTCTTCCTTTAAATAAAAAAATGCTACTGCCCGTTAAGCAATAGCATTTTAAAAAGAGGATAATTTGTAAGCTTACTTTGCCGAAGGATACCAGTTAAGCAGTTTTACTTCAATGTCTTTGTCTGCCTCGTTTACCAGTTTTTTAAACACATTTACATCTTGTCCACGATAATGGTAAGGATACACAACTTTTGGTTTAAAAGCTACTACACCCGGTGCAGCCTGTGTAACATCCATGGTATAAGGCAGGTTCATACAAACAAAAGCAATGTCAATATTTTTTATTGCACGCATCTCGGGTATGTCCTCTGTATCGCCTGAAATATAAACTCTCTTACCACCAACGGTAAGCACATATCCATTACCACGACCTTTAGTATGAAATGCATCTGTAGCTTCGGGCAGGTTGTACATGGGAATTGCTTCTATGTTAATGCCTTCAACCATTTTAGATTCGCCATTGTTTAGCACAATCATTTTTTGGTTTTTCAAATCAGCAGGTAATTTTTCAGCCACAGCTTTTGGTACAACAAAAGTTGCTTTTTTGGTATTGATGGCCTGCAAAGTTTTAGCATCCATGTGGTCGCCATGTATGTCGGTGATGAGTATGATATCAGGTTCAGCCATACCCTTAAAAGCTTCTGCACCTCCGGTCGGGTCTACATAAATTGTTTTATTATGATAGCTCATTACCATAGTGGCATGCATGATGGGTTGTATTGATAGCGTGCCTCCTTTAACCGTATAAAGCTCGGGTGCCGGAAGCTGTGCCTGCAGTACGGAAACAAAAAGGGTTAGCAGTGAAGTAAGTGCAATTGTTATTTTCATTTTTAATGATTTGTTTTTTGAGATTGTAGGTATAATACAAATAAAGCGTGTTTGTTTTAGGAAGGGTGATGCACCTACCCTTTTCTTTCATTATTCTATTTGCAAACCATTACAGTCTGATAGCTACATAGGAATACAGAAGTTTGAAACAAAGGTCACGAAGTAAAACTTTGTGCTCTTAGGGGTTTTCCTTTGGTTGTTCTTTGTCGTTTTTAAAAAGTATGGTAACATGCTTATTAAGCTTACATCATGCCATGTTTGCTGCACATGTTTTTTATAAAGGGCAGTCCCTTTTCTGCAATGTCCCATGGGTCGGAAAATTCGCGCCACACGCCAATAGAATTTGCAAAATCGGGATCGTTACGGCTGAAGGCCTCAATGGTTAGCCAGCCTTTATAGTTTATGTTGGCAAGGGCTGCAAAAGCTTCATCAAAACGTACCTGTCCATCGCCGGGTGTACCCCTGTCGTTTTCACTTATATGAACATGAGCCAAAAAGGGTGCGATGGTTTTTATTGCAGCAGAAAAATTCTTCTCTTCAATATTTGCATGATGCGTATCAAACATGGCCCTTACATTGGGATGGTCTGCCAAACGAACTAAATGAGCCAGTTGTTCAACCGTATTACACAGGTAACATTCAAAACGATTTAGGCCTTCCAGGCCCAGCGTAATGTTTGCCTGCGCAGCATACTCCCCCGCAGCATGCAGCACCTCTGCAGCATAGCGGTATTCCCATTCTTCTGCTGCACGTTTGGCAAAGTGTGAATGTGCCGAGTGAAAAGGTCCGCACAGTAATGTTGCATGTAAGTCATGTGCCCGGTCTATAGCCCACTTAATTCTTTCCAATGCTTTTGCTCTTACTGATGCATCTTCACTTATCGGGCTTTCATCTTTGCCAACCACAAAAACGCTGGTTACTTCAAGGTCCAGGTCAACGCAATAATCTCCCATCCATTTATAGGCGCTGTCACCGGGAGCACCTATAAAAAATTCCACACCATCATAACCGATTTTCTTCAATCGCTCTACAATTGGTTTTACGTCTTCTGTAATAACAGCCGACCAGGCTAAAACATTAAATCCTATTTTATTCATGGGGAGAAATTAAAAGGGTAAAAGTGATAAGTTTTAAGTTGTTGGTTCTAAGTTAGGGCTGCAAATAAACATGGTACTCAAATTACTATTCTATTTACGATAGGGAACATGAATATCCATTTTTCCAGCCCACTTTTTTGGTACAGGTTTACCTGCTGCCCAATGGATTGCATTGATGACTAATCTTTGAAAAGGCTCCTGGTCAAAATCTTCGGGGTGACCCATTGTGGTCATAAAAAAATTACCACCATAGCTATTCTTTCCGCTCCACGCCACAGGTTGATCAAACGCATCTTTTCTTTCCGGGTTTACTGCATGCCCCATTAATAACCAGGTAGAACCTTTAATTGGATAATCGGGCAGCACTTTGTACAGCCAGGAGGCAACATGAAAATTGTTGGCTACACCCGTAAGCAAACTGTTATTAGCTGCCGCAGGAATGATGCTTACATCGGTCGTTGAAGTATGCCCGTAATGATAGTGCTCAGCTTTGCCGCCCCAGCCGGGGGGTGCATTAAATGCCCATTCGCCAAAGGCATTCCATTTTTCCAACTCATGGCCTTTTGGATAATTAAATGCATGTGTAGTGGTACGAAAGCCAATGACAGGTTTTCCTGTTTTAAGGTAAGCTTCTATGTATTGTAACTGGCTGGCGGGTAACCTGCGCCACCGCAGAAAAAAAACAGCTACATCTGCTTCCTGCAAAGCTTCCAGACCCGGTATATTTTCTTCAGAATTGTGGTCGGGAAATGCTTTAAGCACTTTAGTACGAAAACCGTAATTCTTTTCTAATTCGGCAGCAACTATTGGTAGGGTAGCTTCTCCACTGTACTCATGATCGCCGGTAACAAAAACAATTAATGGCTTGTTACTGCCTGCCTGTTTTTTACTTTGGGCACAGGAGCTTATGCAAAATTGCAGTAGCAAAAGCACTAAAAAGCTACCGGTTAAATTTCTATTCTTATGCATGTTTATAGGGATGTTAATGAAGAAGAAATTTTAATAGTCAAGACGATTTATTTTTCCATTGGATGTTGTTGCAACAGTTCTTCAGGTTTGTAGAAACCGGTTTTATTTTTAGTAGCTGCACGTACCAGTTTAACCTTTTCGGGTGTAACCACCGAAGCTTTATTGCCAAATGAATTACGAACATAGGTTACAACTGCAGCCACTTCCTCATCTTTAAGCAAGCCTCCAAATGGTGTCATGGGTACCTGCCCTGGATATTTTATTCCGGCTACTTCCAATGGTCCATACATACCTTTTAGTACAAGCTTAATCAATCTTTCGGGGCTGCCGCTCACCCAGTTGTTGGCGGTAAGTGGTGGAAAACCTGAGGCCGGCAATCCCTTGCCATCCGGCTGGTGACAGGTGTTGCAATAACCATCCCGTGCAAAAATAGCTTTGCCTTTTTTATACAAGTCAAGCGCAGTACCTGTAAGCTCACTCTTTGTTATTAATTCTTCTTTGGCTTTTACTTCGCGGCCATTCAAATGCGCAACGGCTGTTTCATATGAGGGCTGCATCCATTTGTCGATTGGCTTTTTACCAGCCGCTAAAACTATTGGTAAGCCGGTGTTTTTTGGCAACCAGGAGGCAGCAACAATTGCTTCTAAACGTACCCGGCCATTTACATCATTCGCAGCCTGCATCAGCAAGTTTGCCTGGTCGGCCACCTGGTGCCCGGTATACCTAAGCACACCTACTGCTGCTGCACGAGCCCTATAATCTTTAGCATTTAGCATGCGACGTAACAGCTTTTGATCTACTTTATTCATGCCCCAGCTTACCCACAAAGCTTCCAGTAAATGATGTTCGTATTTAGGATCATTCTTGTCAAGACCGGCTACCCATGTATCGAGGTGCTGCAAAACTTCATTCACCGGACGGCCCCGCAATTCGCGGCGGGTGCGGTACCGGGTGCGGTACTCAGGAAGCTTTAAATTATCAAGTAAAACATCTATTGATGCCCCATCAATTTCTGCAGGTTTTACCAAGGGCCGCGAGGGGTATGTAATGCGGTAGATTCTTCCATGCACATGGTCACGCAAGGGGTCGCGGGCATTGTGTTGCATATGGCCGATTAATACATTGTGCCAGTCTACTACATACAACGATCCGTCAGGGGCAAACTCCATATCAACCGGTCTAAAATTTTTATCTTCAGAAACCAGTAAGTCCTGCCTGAACCTGCTTTTATAACCGGTTCCATCATCAGTTAAAGTATGTTGCTTGGTACCTAAAAAACCAATAGTGTTATTGATAAGGAAGTCGCCTTGCACATCATCAGGAAAGTGACGGCTAGAAATAAATTCAAGACCCGAAGTAGGACGTACTCTTTGTTTTTCTTCAATTAAGCTGGGCGATTTTGGAGAGGCAACCCCATACCTTGATTTAACCGTTCCTGGCATCATCCAACGGACATCAGGGCTACTGGTTTCAGCAAAAAAGTCTTGTCCCCAATCGTCAAAGGCAATGCCCCAGGGGTTTGGTATAGAAAGCTGGGCAGTTCTTTCCAGCATGCGGCGTTGCGGGTTGTACCTGTAAAATCCACCATTAGTTGCCCGTACAGGTCCGTATGAGGTTTCTACATTGGTGTGCAGAAAAACGCCTTCGCCCATATAAATTGCGCCTGATGGATCTACCGTATAGGCATGGTGGGCATGGTGTGTATCGTGATCATCAAAGCCACTCAATAAAATTTCCTTTGTATCGGCTTTGCCATCCCCATCAGTATCTTTTAACAGTACAAAATTGGTACCCTGCGACAGGTAGACTCCTTCTGGCGCCAACTCAAAACCAACAGGCAGGTATAAGCCATCAGCAAACACAGTTTCTTTATCTGCTTTGCCATCTCCATTGGTGTCTTCAAGAATAATTATTTTATCATTCGGCTTTTTATCTCCGGGCTTCCAGGCGGGGTAGGTAGGCATGGTAGCGAGCCATAGGCGCCCCTTATTGTCAAAAGATAACTGGCATGGATTTGCCAGTTCGGTAAATTCTTTTTCTGAAGCAAACATCTCTATTTTATAACCTGGTGCTACTTTTAGTTTGCTCAAAGCTTCGTCGCCATACAAATAATCAAGGCTTCCATTTTTATCGGGGTCGAAATTTGTTTTGACTTCTGGTAATGTATTTGTTTTTAAATCAGCGGCCGCTATATCCATCTTGTTGCCTTTGGCAGCCATCCAGACAGCCTGGTCGCGTATGGCGGTTAGCTGTCTGATTTTTTCAACTTCTGCCGGGTAATTTTCAGGTCCAAAAGGATTAAACCTGCGGCCATACACATGCACACCATTGGGTATTTTAAGATCGTTGTGCCACATCCAGTTTTTTTCCTTTACGGCTTCGTGAACCATTTGTCGATTGGCTTCGTTGGGTACACCCGCATTATTAAAAACTTTGTCGGCAAGCAGCATTGAAAACTTTGCATAACCTGCATCGTTTAGTTGCGAGCCATCAATGGTTAAAGGGTTAGCAGCGGTTGCAAACCATTGTTTTGATGGCATAAAAGCATCAATAAAGAGCACTTTATTTTTTGCTGAAATTTCCTTCATAGCCTGTGAGTACATGGCGAGGTTTACATTTTCCTGTTTGCCATTTGGCAGGTCAGCTTTACCCGATAGATCTTCGAATGCAATAGGCGAAACGATAGCAAGTTGCGGTGCAGTACTACCATTGTATTGCTGGCTGAGGGTATGCTTTATAAATGCATCCAGTTCGGCTTTGTAATTCTCCAGTCCCTGCCAGCCCTGGAAGGATTCATTGAAACCAAAAAAGGCAATGATGATGTCGGCTTTGTGCCTGGCAATCCATTGGTCGGGTGTTTCGTAATCGCCCTGGCTGTCGGAGTTGCGGGCAAGTTCTGTTTGAAATTTTTCTGCTCCCGCAAAGGCCCAGGGAGAAGGCCTGCCGGAGTGTGGCCGAAAGCCGGGGGTATTACCACCGTCGCACATGTTGCGTATGTACAACATACTGTCCGGGTAACGCAATTGCATTTCTGTTTCAAAGTGTCCGAAATTCATCATGCGTGAGCCCAGGTTGTTACCAATTAAAACAATGTGGGCTCCTTTGCTAACAGTTAGTCCTGTTGGGTTGGAAACCATAAAGTTGAAAGACGTAATTGCTATCAGGATGATAGCAACAGTGTTTACCACTAACCCAAAGTTTCTGGTAGGTTTTTTGAAGATTGATTTCATATGATCGTTTTAAGAAAGGCTCGAATGTTTGCACGTCAAGTTACAATAGCAGAGAGAATAATAGCTTTAAATCAACAGGAAAATAATATTTCAGTTTGTACTTTTTCTTACTCCCCGCATAATATTAGATGACAAAGAAATTTTGTAACCTAAAGTAGTTCATCTAATCTGGCGCTTCGTCTTTAAAAAAAAAAATCTAAGAGAGAACGTACTGAATACCTATACCGACTCGCCTTTTAAAGATTGCACAAACTTCTTTACAAATAAAATAGTCAATTGGGAAGCGCATTATTCGTTCACAAATTTTGTACGATATGCTTTCTAATATTAACGATCACTGACTTGGATACGGGCTGATTGCTAACATCGGAGACACTTTTTATAGGCACTAACACATTTGTTTCGGGGTAATACGTGGCAATGCATTTTTCGGGTATGTTGTAACGAACAACTATAAACTGGCGTGCTATTCTTTCAATCCCATCATGGTTATTAAACAGGTCAACAACTTCACCATTCTGCAGGTGGTGTTTTGCCATATTCTTTTCATTCATAAAAACTACCCGTCTCTCATTATAAACTCCGCGGTACCGATCGTCTAATCCATAGATGGTTGTATTAAACTGGTCGTGACTGCGAATGGTCATCATCATTAATTCACCTGCTGCAATAACCGGAACCTCCAGGTCCGATGTAGTAAAGTTTGCCTTTTTGTTTAGGGTATCAAATTGCCTTAATCGAGTACCGTTTGGTAAATAAAAGCCACCCTTCATTCTTACTTTTTCATTGTACCCTTCAAACCCATTGATCACTTTCTCAATATCATCCCGTATGTGGTCGTAATTCTTTTCATACTTATCCCAGTTGATCACACTGCGTTCTCCTAAAGTAGCCTTTGCCAGCCTGCAAACTATTTCCGGTTCGCTTAGAAGGTCGGCGGAGATGGGCTCTAAAATTCCTTTGGACATTTGTACTACTCCGGTTGAGTTTTCGCATGAGACAAAATGTACCAAACCATCATGCTCATCTTTGTCAGACCGTGCCAGGCAAGGCAGTATCAGGGCTTCTCTTCCATGCACCAAATGGCTGCGGTTTAGTTTGGTAGACACATGTACAGTTAGTTCGCATTTTCGTAAAGCTTCTGCCGTATAGTTGGTATCAGGTGTAGCAGATAAAAAATTTCCGCCCATGGCGAAGAATACTTTAGCTCTTCCATCGTGCATGGCATGGATAGAATCTACAACATCGAATCCATTTTGTCGTGGTACTTCGAAACCATACACTTTTTCAATCTGGTCCAGCAAAGCAGGATGTGGTTTTTCAAATATGCCCATAGTTCTATCGCCCTGAACATTGCTATGACCACGAACGGGGCAGGTACCGGCACCCGGCTTACCAATACTGCCTTTAACCAACAACAGGTTGAGTATTTCAAAAATGGTGTTGACCGCATTTTTATGTTGCGTAATACCCATTGCCCAGCAAATAATAATTTTGTTTTTGTTTTTTAAAACATCAACTACCTGCTGTATTTGCTGCAAGGGAATACCACATACTTCAACCAAATATTCCAGTTCATATTTTTTAGCCTGGGCTATTAACTCATCGTAACCGGCAGTATGTTCCCTAATAAATTTATGATCAAACACAGTACCCGGTTGCTTCTCTTCTTCTTGCAACAGCAGGTAAATAATGGCTTTTAGTAAGGCGTGATCGCCATTTAATTTAACCTGCAAAAACAGGTCTGTAATTCGGGTATTTAGCCCTAAAATACCCCTGATTTTTTGGGGGTTGCTAAAACCAACCAAGCCAGTTTCGTGCAGGGGATTTATGGATATGATGATTGCGCCATTATCATGTCCTTTTTGCAAGGCGCTTAACATTCTGGGGTGGTTGGTGCCAGGGTTTTGCCCAATGATCATGATGACTTCTGCTTCGTAAAAATCGTGCAGCTTAACCGATCCTTTGCCTATGCCAATGGCCTGAGACAAGGCATAGCTTGTTGACTCATGACACATGTTTGAACAGTCGGGCAAATTATTGGTGCCATACTCTTTGGTGAATATTTGATATATAAAAGCTGCTTCGTTACTGGTTCTGCCCGATGTGTAAAAGATTGCCTCGTTTGGAGTAGACAGTTGATTTAAATGAGTGCCAATTTTTTTGAAAGCATCTTCCCAGCTTATGGGTTGATAGTGTGTTGCATTAGGAGGCAGGTACATAGGCTGGGCAATGCGGCCATGCCTGCCTATTTGATAATCGTCCTGCATTGAAAGATTATGCACTGAATTGGCTGCAAAGAAATCGGGCTTCAGGGCTTTGGAGGTAGCCTCATCAGCTACAGCCTTAGCGCCATTCTCGCAATATTCAGCTATGCCCGAACGCTCATCATCAGGGTCGGGCCAGGCACACGAAGGGCAATCAAATCCTAATTTTTGATTGAGGTTCAGTAAAGCTTTCAAGCCCCGGGCAACACTCATTTCTCCAAAAACATGCTCAGTCGTTTGTATTACAGCGGGTATGCCTCCAGCAACTTTTTTCGGCTCTTCAATCCTGAGATTGCCGGACAGTTCTGCTGGATTCTCTGCACTGGTCATCAACAAATCCTGATCGTCCATAACTAACAAACTTTGTCCGGGTTTTCAAAATAATCTGCCTGGTCTTCTTCAGCTTTAGCATCTATGCACTTAAAATCTTTTTCAAGCAAAAGAGATAATGTTTCGTTGTTGCCGATATCTATTTTGTTACTGATGCCAACCTGTGAATCGGATCTGGCCCATTGATCCAATTGCTCTGAAGGTACCAGTAACGTAATGCCAGAGGGTGATAATTCGGCGGTCATCTTTTTTTCGTGATTAGTTTGTGCAGTATAGCTAAAAACATGCTTTCCAAAACTGGTGGTTTCGTGGAGCCTGCCCTCCCTTGCAAGCCGGTCAACTTCAGACTTTGATAACCTGAACCGAACAGAATTACCCTTGATACGAAGTTTCATATGCGGGTGTTTTTATGCGTTGTGCGCCTGTATAAATATTAAATGTTCGAGCCTTTACAAAACCAAGTAAAGTAATGCCAAAAGTTTCCGCTGTTTGCACTGCCAGGCTTGATGGAGCCCCAACAGCAGCTATCAATTTTATACCTGCCATGTAGGCTTTTTGAACCAGCTCAAAACTTGCTCTGCCACTCAACAATAACAGGTAATTGTGTAAGGGAAATAATTGTTGTTGGAGGGATGCACCAATCAACTTATCCAGCGCATTGTGCCTGCCCACATCTTCCCGACTGAGCAGCAACTCACCCTTCACCGAAAATAAACCGCATGCATGCAGGCCACCTGTTTGCGCAAACATATTTTGACTGCTTCTTAAAGCATCTGGTAAATTGTGTATGATAGCAGGCGAACATTCAAAATTGCCCGTATGGTTTTGGTTGAGGTTGCAGTGAGTTGTTATTGCTTCGATAGAAGATTTGCCACAAACACCACAACTGGATGTAGTGTAGAAATTTCTTTCCAAACTTTTCATTTCAACCATCACCCCAGCTTTGAATTCAACTTCAATAATATTTGAATGTATGCCTGTGGGATATTGTATGTTGCTGATATCATCGATGGATTTAATAATTCCTTCAGTAAATAAAAAACCGGTAACCAGTTCCTCATCCTTACCCGGAGTGCGCATGGTTACTGATATATTTTTTATAAGCTGTTCAACAGGGTCACCATACTTTATCCGCATCTGCAGGGGTTCTTCAGCAGCTAAAAAATCGTTCGTTTTAGAGATGCCTTGTTCATCTACTTTGTATATACCGGCAGATACAATGGAAGAGGGGGTCATAAAAGTATTTTAAGGTGCACGAAAATTGTAAGATCCTGGTAATCTCTTCAAGATTAACGGACACTTAAATTTTCACCACATAAATATAAGCCAGGCTTTCGCAGCAGGGTTTATGCACCAAGGCAAACGCATCTAATTTTTTTCGCCTTTGATATGTAAACCGGGCTTGAATTACTGTCTTTATAGTCCTGATAGGAACTATTGGTGGGTAGAAATGTTTCAAAATAGCACAAAGCGTTCCTATCGGAACGGCTTGTATATGTAATATTTTCTACCCACGAGTTGAGTCTAAGGCACAGCAAAAAGATAAAATGTATTAAAATGCTTTTGCCGTTGATGAGTCCTAATTAAAAAATCCCTTTAAATATTACTTCAAAGGGATTTACTGATTTTTTTATTGGCTTTATAATTAGTTCTCTACCAACCCAGCAGGTAGGCAAACACCAGGGGTGCTACAATGGTAGCATCACTCTCAATTATATATTTGGGGGTGTGAATATCCAGTTTGCCCCAGGTAATTTTTTCGTTCGGCACTGCGCCGCTATAGCTTCCATAGCTGGTAGTGCTATCGCTTATCTGGCAGAAATAGCTCCAGAAAGGTATGTCGTGCATTTCAAGATCCTGGTACATCATAGGTACAACGCAAATAGGAAAATCACCTGCTATGCCTCCACCTATCTGAAAGAATCCAATACCTTTTCCGCTGCTGTTGTTTTTGTACCATTCGCTTAACCACATCATGTAGTCGATACCGCTTTTCATGGTGGTTGAGGTTAATTCACCTTTTATGCAATAACTGGCAAATATGTTTCCCATGGTGCTGTCTTCCCAACCCGGAACTATAATAGGAAGGTTTTTTTCGGCTGCGGCAATCATCCAGCTATGCTCCAATGGTATCTCATAATTTTCCTTCATCACATCGCTTAGCAACAGCTTGTACATATACTCATGCGGAAAATAACGTTCGCCTTTGCTCTCCGCATCTTTCCAAATTTTTACTATGTGTTGCTGAATGCGTCTGAAAGCTTCTTCTTCAGGTATGCAGGTATCGGTAACCCGGTTGAAACCATTTTCAAGCAGGTCCCACTCATCATGCGGACTTAGGTCGCGGTAGTTGGGTACTCTTTTATAATGAGAATGCGCTACAAGATTCATCACATCTTCCTCAAGGTTTGCACCGGTACAACTAATGATCTGTACTTTGTCCTGCCGTATCATTTCAGCCAGTGAAATACCTAATTCGGCAGTACTCATAGCACCGGCCAGGGTAATCATCATTTTGCCACCTTCAAGCAGGTGTGTTTCGTAACCTTTTGCAGCATCAACCAAAGCTGCTGCATTAAAATGCCGGTAATGATGTTCTATAAATTGCGAAACAGGGCCCTTCTTCATAATAATTCGTTTTAAATAATTGCCGCGAAATTACTGGATTGAATACGCTTTAGAAGTGTTTTGTAAATTTTACAGTCTATTTATCATTCGGGGATTTACCAATATTGAGCTAATGAAATGTATGCAAGCCGATGGTAAACAGTGGAATGATAATTTAAGAAAGAGTTACACAGACTACTAACCTGCGGCTACAACAGTAACTTTGTAACTTGTGAAGATAATTGCACGATTGCTGCCGGTTGATATAAAAATTTAAAAAATGGACATATTGGAGAAGGAGAAACAAACTTTTTTTGAAGAAACCCGCAACCTGGTAGAAGGCTATGTTGAAGACCGGATATTGCTCTTTAAACTGCAAACCGGTGAGAAGATTGCAAAGATGGTCTCCTCATTTTATATCATGTTTATTATTGGGTTGTTGCTCTTTGTCATCCTGTTGATATTAACGGTTATTGCCGGTTATTTCCTGGCGTTTTTAACCGATAACTTTATTGTAGGGTTTGGCATTGTAGCTGTTATTTATGTCATTCTTATTTTTATAATTTATTCCATGCACAAAAAATTCTTAGGAAAACGTGTTATGAATAATGTAATTAAATTACTGTTTGAAAATAAAGAAGAAACCAATGCCGTCTAACTCATCTCAAATAACCTCCCTCGAAGATTTACAACGGGAACAATTTATGGTTCGGGAACGATTAAAGACCCGCCAAAGCTCGTTACAAAATAAAATGTACCAGATACCGGGAGAACTGGCCGCAGCAGGAGTTAACTCTTTTATTCCAAAATTTTTAAGGGGTAAGGTTACCAATGCCGCCCTTTCGGGAGGAAAAAAACTTATAAACGGGTACTTTGCCCCTGACGATGGTTCCACAGCCAATATGGTCTCAGGTGCAGTAAAAAAAGTTGGGCTTTTAAAAAGTGTAACATCAATCTTTAAACTTTTAAGGGGCAAATAAACCATTGATGTCCATAACTGTTTTGATAAATAGGAGACAGGTAGCTGTAAAATTGTTAAAACCATTTGGGTAATTTTTACGGGTGCCGCTAACATGTATCTTCACTTTTTATGTCAAAATTTGCCCACGATACCATAGTTCCATTTAAAGAAAGCAGTTTAAGTAAGAAAGAGCAGGTTGCAAACATGTTCGACAAAATTGCTTTTAGATATGATTTTCTAAACCGTTTTTTGTCTGCTGGTATAGATGTGGGTTGGCGCAAAAAGGCCATTAAGGAATTAAAGTCGATAGGCCCAAAGAGCGTTTTGGATGTTGCAACGGGAACGGCTGATGTAGCCATTCTCACTTATAAAATGCTGAAGCCAGCGCATATAACAGGTATAGATATATCAGAAGGTATGTTGCAATTAGGCCGGCGTAAAATTGAGAAGTTGGGTCTTACCGAAAGTATAGATCTGGTGAGTGGTGATAGTGAAACAATAAACTTTAAGAACGATACGTTTGATGCCGTAACCGTAGCCTTTGGGGTTCGTAATTTTCAAAATTTAGAAAAGGGTTTGGGGGAAATGCTACGCGTATTGCACCCTGGTGGAAAGTTGGTGGTTTTAGAGTTTTCTAAACCAAAGCAGGCTGCATTCAAAGGTATTTACAATCTTTACATGAATACGGTTGCCCCGGGATTTGGGAAACTAATTGCCAAAAACGGGAAAGCCTACCAATATTTGAACGACTCTGTAAAGAGTTTTCCCGAGGGAAAGAAGTTTGCGGAGATAATGGCAAATGTGGGTTTTAAGAATATTTATTTTAAACCCCTTACGTTAGGCATTTGTACTATTTATTGCGGTAGCAAGTAAATTAATCAATAGAAATTAACCAATAAACGGCAGGCAATTGGCTGCTCTTACCATAAAAAAAACTTATAGCACATTTTATACCCTTATTGAAATTAGATTTGAAAATTTTAGAAAATGATTGATGTTAAGGGTATGATGATTTGCAGAAAAGCTTTGCGTTACGCATTGTTGTTTATGAGCATTTTTTTTATTAGTGTTACGCAAAGTTTTGCACAATACATTGAGAAAAACCGGCCGGGGCACGATGATCTTCCTTATTATTTTGGAATGTCTATATCGTACAATCACTCCTATTTGCACCCGTCAAAACATCCTACATTTTTACAAAACGATAGTGTTTTAGTAGCAGAACCCGGCAGCAGCGGGGGAATAGCTTTAGGTTTATTAGGCACGCTTCAATTCTCCAATAGATTTTCGTTTAGGGCTAACCCGCAATTGATAATTGGTGGCGCCAAATATTTTTTATACGATCTTAAATACCCTGACGCCAGTTTTGGTGAAACTTCCAGCGTAAAGAAAACGCTTCCTTCAACCATAGTTAGTTTTCCTTTTCAAATGAAGTTTAACAGCGACCGTATTGGGAATTTTAGAACCTATTTGCTGGGCGGCGTTAAGTACGACATGGACCTGAGCAGTAACTCCTCCGCCCGAAATGCTGATGACCTGGTAAAATTAAAAAGTAAAGATTTTGGTATTGAAGCAGGCATTGGTTTCAATTTCTACTTTCCTTTTGTAACATTCTCGCCCGAGTTAAAAATTAGCAACGGCCTAACCAATGTACACAGCAGAGATGCCAACCTTAAATACAGTAACGTTTTAGACAAACTGCAATCGAGAATGATTGTGTTCTCAATTTTGCTGGAAGATTAGAAAGAGGTTATTATATGATTCTCCAATGCTGCATTCAACGTAAAGATGCTTTTTTGAGCAACCAGCTTTCATTTCATTTATATACCAGTTCTACCAGGTAATGTTTGAATCCGGGTTGCCGATATTTATATCGTCGTGAGAAGGAGAAATGCTGGTGATACCTTTTATTTTTTGAGCAGCTTTTTGTACCGTATCGCTGGCTTCACCGGTAATCTGGCCAATGGCCTCCAGTTCATACTCCACCTTAAATCCTTCTTTCTTAAGGTCGGCTGAAATTTCATTAATTGAACGGTCTCCCGAAGTAATAACGATCCATTTTTTATTTGCAGACATGGGGTTTAATTTAGGATGGAATAATAAACCCGCCGGGTGTTACCCCAACGGGTTTTAAAACTAATACAATAATCATTAAGGTGCCTGAACAAGACCAGCTCCAACCCTTGATGGAGGGAATGGCAATTTACGGGCTGTAGCCTGTAGCTTTCTCCATAAAAGCATACCTCTTAAATTGGGCGATGTTTCGGCCCACAGGGCAGCGCAACCTGCAACATGTGGTGTTGCCATACTGGTTCCGCTTATGGTTCTGTAACGCGTAGGGCGTGGCCATGAGGAGAATACATCCCGGCCGGGGCCTGCAATTTCAATTTTGCCAGACTGAGAAAAAATAGAAGGAGACAGGTTAGAATCAAGCGATGCTACTGCCATAATAGTTGGTGAGTTAGCTGGTGATCCGGTAAGGACTGCCGCACCATCATTGCCTGCAGCAGCAACAATCAGGCACCCATTATTTAGGGCAGACTGACCTGCTGCTGTATAGGCAGGATGCACTGGCGATGGCGATCCCAACGACATAGAAATAACCGGGCAGCGATTAGCAATGGCCCAGTTAATGCCAGCCAGCACCCCGGCTTGTGCACCAGAGCCTGAGTTACTAAGCACTTTACCCGCAAAAATATTAGCCCTGTATCCTATACCATAACGCGGTGTTGCGCCAGCAGGAGCTTTGGGCCCGGTGGAAGTGCCAATACAATGGGTTCCATGACCATGAAGGTCCTGCACAGGTTGACCAACAAAGGAAGCGCTGATAACAGACCTCCCAACAAAATCTGGATGACCAAGGTCCATTCCGGTATCAAGTACGGCCACTCTTATGCCCAGGCCACTGCGCAGGCTGGGTGGAACTTTACATGCTACCAATCCCCAGGTATTACCCAATACCTGTACCTGTTCTTCTTCATCCATTTCCTGGTCGGGAGCTATGCTGCCAAACTCTTTTGCCAATAATTCAGCCGCTTGTAAAAACCCTCTTAGAAACTCCCCTGAAGAGCGTTGTTTTTGTGGCGAATATGCCCGGGCATATTCCTGCATAATACTGTTTGAGAATACAAAATATTCCGGGTCTATAGATTCGTAAGGACTGTCGCTGGCTATTTCCATTTGGGCAGACATGTTTCTTTCCTTGGCTGCATTGCCACTTACCAGTGCAACGCCAATCTCAGGAAATACAACGGCATCTGAATCTCCTAATTCTTCCATTACGGTTGCCTGGCCTGAGAAATCACGGGCATCTGCTACCCGCATTCCATGTACCGAGCCGAGAGAACTGAGACCTTCCTCTCCCGAATTTTCCTTAAAAGTAACCAGGTATCTGCCGGTTTCTAATGTGTCGCCACCCCGCTCAAGGGCAGCCAATAAAAGTTCGTCAACTGAGGATGAAGTGAGAGAGGGACCTGTGGGAACATTAGCAGGTTTTGTGATTTTTTTCTTTGCCATAGTCTTTAATTTTTTATTGTGATTAAATATGGCATCCTTCAAAGGTTACTCAACAACTAAAGTATCAACAATAACAACCATTTGCAAGCGAAATTTTGGACTGGTAATCATGCCCTCAATGAGCAAAAAAATTTTCTGTTATTAACCTAATGTTGAGTTCTGGCACAATTTTATAAACCTTTTTAAGTTTAGAATTGAAAAACACCAACTATGGAAAGTACATATTATGTAAATGTGGGAATGGTTGCAGCGCTGAATGCTGTTAAGAAAACGCTTTCAATCTACGAGGACGGTATGTCACAAAAAGATGTGACAGATATGATTACCGAGATAGAACAGCAAATGAGTGTAAGGGAAGTTGAAATGATTTTGGAAAACAGGGCATAAGCAATAGTTTTCAGTTTGCTTTAATTTTAAGTGGGACCTATTTATTTAATTTAACAACCCGGTTTACGTTTGAAATGATCACATATGAAATCCATACAAATCTTACAAGGATTTGCTGTGGGTTAACTTAACAGCAGTTATATTAAAAAAAAACCGACCCATAATTTGTTGGTCGGTTTTCTGGTACTCGTTTAAGTGGTTTATACAGCTTTCTTCGTAGTAATTTCTATCACACCATCCATGCCTTTATCGCCGTATTTTTCTTTAGCTTTCTCGTCTTTCAACACGTTCATGCTTTCTATTGTTTTAGGATCAATTTTCTTTAACTCATCATTAGATACCTCATTACCGTCAACGATTATCAATGGGTTGGCAGAAACTTTCTTTGTGCCATATCCAACCACTACAACTTTTTCAATTGATTGATCACCTTTTTTGCCTACCACAACAACTTTCGCTGAAGGTTCAACATTGTTTTTAAGGTTTATTTCTACCACGCCATTGGTTGCTCCGGCACCATACTTTGCAATTGATGGTTCGCCCTTAATTACATTAACACTCATAATTTTATCAGGATCAAGTGCGTTTGCCGTTGCCGCAGTAACTTCTTTGCCATCAACAATGTAAAGTGGTGAGTTTTTACCATCAGTTAGTGTAAGGTTGTTAGCCGAAACTATTACTTGCGATACGGAACCTTTTAATTTTCCGTTTTCACCTTTTTGAGTTGTAACCACAGTACCATGACCATTTATGCTTACACTTCCATTTGAATTAAAATGCAGGGTGTCGGCAGTTATAGATATTTCTTCACTCTTTTTGTCTGCGACCTTTTTGTTAACAGTTTGATTAAGTACAATTGTTTTTGTAGTGGCTGATTTTGTAGTGTCTGTAGTTTTTGTAAGGCTGTGTTTTGCAGGCTTTTTTAATGTATTGTTTTGCGCCTGAACGTGTTGAATTGAAATTGCTAGTGCAAAGAATGAACAGATCATTATTGCAAGCCCGCTAATGCGGCGCAGGTAGCTGTATTTTGGAATGGTTGATGTTGTTATCATAAATAATCGTCGTTTAATTGTTGATGAAAAAAATGGGTTTACCAGGTTGGGATTTATTCCTGGTTTTAAAATAATTGATTGTAAAATCATGTTGGCAAAGGCAGCCCCATCCTTTGTGCCAATTGCCTTGCGGTCGGCTAAAAATTCGTGAACCGTGCCCAGTTCTTTTCGGATTAGCCAAAAAAATGGGTTCATCCAAAACACGCAAACTAAAACAGAGGCAAGCAATTTGTCAACAGTGTGTCCTTCGCGAATATGCGTAAGTTCATGATTAAGTATCCGCTTACCATTGTCGCTTTCGGGGTCAATATCCTGCCGCCAAAAGAGCCAGTTTAAGAAAGAAAAAGGAGCATCCTTTACCGAAGTAAGTATAAGACTGACATTGTTTTGGAGACCTATTATTTTATTGCCTTTTAATAACCTAGTAATTTTTAAAATGCCGTATACAAGCCTGCTCAACAGAAAAACCGAAACAATTAGAGAGGCGTACAAAGCAAACTGTTGCCAATTGATAACAGGTTGTTCCACCCGGGATACCACGTTCCAGGGTAACAATGCAATTGCTGTAGTAATATCGCTCGCCTCGTTGTACTTAACCAGGGGTATATCAATAACAGGAATGATTGCCGACAACATCATTGAAGCCAAAAGATAAAAACGGTTCCAGTGGTGAAAGCGTTCATTGTAAAGTGCCACACGATAATAACCGTATAATATTGCCGAACAACATAACATCTTGAGCAGGTAAAAAAAACAGGCTTCCATAATCAGTGCTTTTTTAGTTCTTTTAATAACAACTCAAGGTCGGTTACGCTCAACTGGTTTTGGTCTACTAAAAACGATACAGCCTCGCTATACGATCCGTTAAAGTAATTGTTTACAAGGTTACCAATGCTGCTTTTGCTGTACGCATCTTTTGTTACTGTAGCCACGTACAAATTGTTACGCCCTTGCGTTTCTGCAGTAACAAAACCTTTGTCCATAAGTATTTTAAGCAAAGTAGCTACCGTGTTACTATGGGCTTTGGGCGATGGCATACCCTCGACAACATCTTTTAAAAAAGCTTTGTCGTACTGCCATAAAGACTGCATTACCTGTTCTTCCGCTTTGGTAAGCGCCTTATCAATTTTTGCGTGTAAACTATTATCGTGTTTCATAAACCTGATGTCTTTGGTTGTCACTCCGGAATGACAAATCAAATGTAACTATGTTTTTAGTTATAAACAACTAAATTTTTAGTTATAAATATTTTATTATTGAAGGTCATTTAAAAAAGCACCGTGTTTCAGTTTGTTTTGAATATGTGCTATAAAATGAAGTATTGCTGCCATAGTAATCCTCTGTTGAACGTCGCAAGCAAAGATCCTCCAGGGCTTTTCCATTGGTTACACCTAAACCTAATTTGTTCATCTCCCTTAAGTTTTTAGTTAAAAAAAATGGCGACCCTTTTTAGGGGATCGCCATTGTTATAAAGTGATTTTTACTTGTTATCCCGGTATACGCGAAATATATTTTTCGATTTCTTTTATCTGCTCAACCACTTGTTTGGTAGTAGGCTTTAAAGCTTTTGCTTTCCTGAAAAAATCTTTTGCTGCACGAAATTCACGCTTGTTCATGTAGATCTGGCACATGCTTAAAAATGCAACGGCCTGGCTTTCTTTGTCAGAAATACCTGCCCGTATTGCCTGTCGCACATAACTTTCGCCAGTTTTCATATCACCTTTTTGCATGGCCATCATACCTAGTTGTAGTTTGTTGGCGCCTTCGGCTTCGGGCATGGGCGAGCCAAGTTCAAGACTTTTCTTCATATGCTTTTCAGCAGAATCAAAATCCTGGTTCATCATGGCAAGGTTGCCTTTGAGCGTGTAGTAGGTTGACCTGATGGGCTTGTACAAAAGATTAGGGTACCAGATGGTGTCCATGATCCTTTTTACTTCATCCATATTGCCCTGCTCCATTGGCTCTTGTATAAGGCGAAGAGGGCCTATCATAAAATGGCTTACAAAACCAACTACAGCCAACAGGTATAAGATAAAAGAAGGCCAAAAACCAGCACTGATATTTACCCATATTGCCAAAGCAAGGGCAACAAAGCTTAGGTAAAAACGGTATTTAATAAGGAGATTATAAAACTTCATAACGATTGTAAAATTGGGCGGCAAAGATAAGTCTGAATGCCAAACAGGCGGGCCTGATTTAAGAAGGGGTTAGTATTTATCGTTGTTAATTTCTATCCAGTAGTTTTCCGGGTCTTGAAAATATATTTGTTTAACGCCGTCTACCCTGGTTGTAACGGAGTTTTTGTTTCCGTTCCATGCTTCGTATGGAATATTATTTTTTTGAAGGCGTTGAATAAAGTCGTCTATGTTTTCAACACTAAAGCACAGGTGCGAATTTTTGTCGTGTGGCGTTACATCTTTAGCGCCCTGTATTAAATGCAAGTGACTGTGTTCGGCAACTTTAAACCAGGAGTGCCGCCCATCATGAAATGGTTCGGGTATGGTATCGATGCCCACCATATTCATGTAAAAAGAGGTCATAACTGGCAAACTCTTAACATAAACGGCTATGTGGTTTAAGTGCGGACCTTTTTGAGCGTAGGAATTTTTTTGGGCAAGCAGAAATGTAATCGTAAGTAAAACAAGCAGGCTACCTCTTTTCATATAAAAATTTTAGGGTCAAATTAGCCATAAATCAAATAAGGGAAACCCTTATTTTTGCGCTTCCAAAAAAAAATGGCCCCGTAGTTCAATGGATAGAATACCTGCCTGCCGGCAGGCAGGGAAGTTTCCTAAACTTTAGATACAGGTTCGATTCTTAGTGGCGGTGGGTTAGTAGAAATATGAGATGATAACTGTATATGCAATAAAAAGTGAGGTTAATGGTGATATTTATGTAGGAATTGCGAAGGATGCGGATAAAAGATTAAAGGAACATAATGCAGGCAAGAGTAGATATACAAAGGGATTGAAGCCATGGAAAAATTTATATAAAGAATTTCAGCCCGATTGGAGAACGGCAAGAGAAAGAGAAAAATATTTGAAATCAGGAGTAGGTAAAGAATTCTTGAAATCGCTGGCCCCGTAGTTCAATGGATAGAATAGAAGTTTCCTAAACTTTAGATACAGGTTCGATTCCTGTCGGGGCTACTAATTTTTGTTTGGTGTCGCAGCACATTTTGGACGATAATGCATAATGCTTGCGTCAGGCTTTAACCATCTTGCTTACCTGGTGGGCATAGAGACGCCCTATCGGAATTTCCTGGCCTCCAATTTCAACATCATGGTTGGTGAAGGCAGCAATTTTATCAACTGCAACAATATAGGAACGGTGAATGCGTAAAAACAAGTTGGCCGGCAGCACCTCTTCCAATGAAGAAATAGATTGCTTTACCAGTAATGGTTTTTCATTCACACGTACAATCTTTATATAATCCTTCATACTCTCCACATAAATTACTTCGGTATACTTTACTTTAATCATTTTGCGGTCGGCGCGGAAATAAACAAAGCCTTCAGCCTCAACAATAGCGGCTTCCTCCTTTTCATCA
This sequence comes from Chitinophagales bacterium, assembly GCA_038211085.1. Taxonomy (GTDB): domain Bacteria; phylum Bacteroidota; class Bacteroidia; order Chitinophagales; family Chitinophagaceae; genus Segetibacter. Next base: position 22,533 of record JBBQVY010000036.1, read on the forward strand.
GCAACTATGGTATTGCTAATTTTATTCACTGCCTTTACCAGGCGTTCCAGTGTAACAGGCTTTAATAAATAATCTACCGCATCCAGGTCAAAAGCATCCAAAGCATACTCTCTATATGCCGTGGTAAAAATTACCTTGGGTGGTGTACGCAGTGTTCGTAAAAATTCGTGTCCCATGAGCTTTGGCATTTGAATGTCTAAAAACATCAGGTCCGTTTTTCCCTGCCTTAATATCTCCATGGCAGTAAACGCATTGGCACAAGTGCCCCCAATCATTAAGGAAGGGATGTTGGCTATATGGGCTTCCAGCACTTTTATAGCCAGGGGTTCATCATCAACAATAAGACAGTTTAATTTCATGCAGTAGCGGCTTGTAAAGGGTTGGTAAAAGCAGTTTCATTGCTGGCTGCAAGTGTATGTTGTGCGGTTAGCTGCATCGTTAGCTTTACTACAAACATTTCCTCTTGCTGGGTAATTGCCAGATTATAGTTGCCTGCATAAATCAACTCCAGCCTTTTTTGAATGTTTGGCAAACCAATTCCCCCATTGATGGACGGCACTATTTCTTTGCTGCAACTGTTACTAAGGTTAAAGGTAAACGAACCGCCCTCCGCATGAAGGTGCAGGTTAACCCAGCATTGGTCTAATTGCTGGCTAACGCCGTGTTTAAAACTGTTCTCTACAAAAGGTAAGAGCAACAGCGGTGCTATCGTCAGGCCGGTTGTTTGTCCGCTGCACGAAAAAGAAACATCCAGCCGGTTGCCATAGCGCAGCTTTTCAAGTTCTACATATTTTTTCAGCGCAGCAATTTCATTGTTTAAGGGTACTTCTTTTTCGTTGCACTCATAAAGCATGTAACGTAAAAGGCCTGATAAATGTGTAACTACAACAGGCGCATCTGCGGAACGCGTTAACGTAAGTGAGTAAAGATTATTAAGCGTATTGAATAAAAAATGCGGATGAACCTGCGCCTTCAGCATTTCTAATTCCATCAACGTTTTTTCCTGCTCAATTTTTTGGTTGCGATCATTTTCCATGTAGTATCTCTTTAATAATTTAATGGCAACGGCAATACCGCAAATGGTAAGCATGGAGAAAAGAGGGAGCACATGCCGAAGGTTGATAGTATAAAGCCAGTTCCATGGCATGTTCGGCGGATTACCGGTTTCCAAAGGAACAATAAGTAACTGGTAGGTAATGATTGAAATGTTGGCAGCAATTTTAGCAAACACCAATGTGAGCAAGATATATTTTAGGTGCTTTCGTTTTAGTAAGAAACGAGGGATCAAAAATGCTATCTGCGAATAAGTAAAAAAAAGTTGGTAGGGCAGTGATACCGCTGCTGTAATAAGGGAAAGTTTTACAGGCTCCCCTTTCGCCCTAAACGTAAGGTAATAAAACACGAAATAAAAGCACCAGAAGAGCAGATGCTGGGCAAACTTATTTTTTAAAATGTCTTTCATACTTCTTGCTTATACTTAAAGCTAAAACATCCCCAAATTGTAGCAAGACTTTACGGGAAAAAATAGACGAAATGAGCACTTTCGTCGCTTAACGGTATTCATCTGTTTTTAACCTGTTTGTCGTCCTCCAACCATCGTCTGTTCTCTCTTTTTAAATGCCGGTCTATTAGCACCAAAATCACTTATTGAGCGAGGTAGTTTCACATCATCAAACACCATATTTAGGAACGGTTTAAAATTTAAGTCATGAAAAAATCAAGCATTCTTTTCAGTCTAACTTTCTTCTTCATTATATCCTCAGCCACTGTTTTTGCGCAGGACGTAGAGGTTCAGGCTGTGTCAAAGGCTACACCCAAATGGATTTCTGCCCTGGGTTATTGGATAGTGGAGGGTAACATTCACACACCTAAGCATAACATCGTTTATTTCTACAATAACAACCATGTAAGGGTGTATAAAGAAACCCTGGATGGAATTGTAATAAACCTTAAAAAGCGCAAAACTAAAATGCGGTTGAAAAAATTAGTTGATCAAACTGTAACAGCTTATGTGCAAAAACAAAAGGGTAGTGAAAATGAAATGCTGGTGAAGAACCTGATAAAGTAAAAAAGACCGGGTGCCGCAATACTCTTTATTCTGTTTAAAAACTGGCCTACAAATTAAGTGACCTGGTAAAAAATTCATTATGAAACATTTTAGCAACGCGAGACTTTTTTATACTACTGTCTTATATGTAAACGCTTTATTATTTGCAGCAGGTTGTTCAAAAACAGAAGAGACTCTACCGCCAAAACTTACCATTACAACACTTGCCACCGGGTTTACCAGCCCCAATGGAATAGCCACTGATGCTGCCGGTAACGTATGGGTATCCGACCAGGGTACAGGTGCCAATAATGGGAAAATATGGGTGATTAAACCGTCGGGAGAAAAATTTGAAGCCATTATTAATTTGGAATCTATCAAAGTAGGAGCCGATCTTGATGCCCCCTCGCATTTGCTTTTTGCAGATGGCTTATTGTATATACTGGGTGCGAAAGGCAAAATGTATAAAGCGGATGTATCCACTTTTGCCCCTGGTAGCCCGCCCATGAATGCTTCTGGTCTTGGTATGGAAGATATCGGTGCTTTTGTTCTGGCATATCCCTTTGTAAAAAATACCCACATGTCGCACCCTTATGGCATTACCAAAGCACCTGACGGATCTTTTTACATAACCGATGCGGCGGCCAATGCGCTTCTCCGCCGTAGCCGCACGGGAGTTTATAGTGTAGTAGCCGAAGTGCCCGGCATTGCTAACCCTACTCCCGTTGGTCCGCCAGTAGTTGAAAGTGTGCCTACCGGGGTGATAGTAGATAGCGGCCGGTTACTGGTTAGCACCCTGCTCGGCTTTCCCTTTCCCGCGGGCAAAGCCATCATTTACCAAATAACTTTTTCGGGACAGGTAAGTGTATTTCAACAAGGTTTTACTACGCTGGTCGATATTGTTCAGGGTAATGATAAAGGACATCTTGTTGCAGAACATGGCACCTTTGGCCAAATGGGTTTTACAAAAAATACGGGCAGGCTGGTGTGGGCAAACGGGCAAACAGCCACCCCTTTTGTTGCTGATTTAAATTTGCCGGTTGGTGTTGTGCAAACAAACGATCACACCTGGTATGTAACAAGCCTTGGTGATAAATCGGTGATAAAAGTAGTGTATGAATAGTGGCAAAAAAGTAAAGTAAGTAGTAACCTCATAATTTTAAATCTCTGCATGTTTGAGATATTAAAATAATCATTGTGTTACTACTGCTATTTATTTTCTTTATCTCCCACCTAAGGTTCGATAAAATAAAAGTTGAAATAAATATCCTTTAAAAACAAGTAGGCTTTTGTTCAAAATAGCTCAGCTATTGTGCAGTACACCAATATTTTGAAAAGAGGATTAGAATAGTGCATGCTTTAACTGTCCTTCCATCATGTGTAGAAAATATTCTGAAAGAACATACAAAGACTGACCTTAGGTAAGAATAAAAAAAACTCAATCGCTCTTTTTAAAACGGAAAGTGTACACAAAAGGTTCCAGCATCAGCTCGTGGGCAAGTGCAATGGTAACGGGTTGCTCTATTTTGATGATTGCATTCTGTGCATCATTAAAATGTACTGTGACAGTAGCACGAATGGATTTATTTGAGTTGGCATCCAAAATTACATCGCCGGCTTTGCCACCATCGGGTTGGTCTTCTTTTAAGGTTTTTATGGTTCGCGAACCAACAGCTACGTCTTCTGCAATAAGTTTCATATCGCTCTTAAATACACACGAATTGCAATTAGCAAAGGCATTAAAAACGGTTAAATAAGAAGTTGCTTTGCTCTCCGGGTAGTAAAACTGCACATAGCTTTTTATGCTGATCTTTCCTTCGCTAATCCCTTCTATTTTTAGGTAGCCACGGGGCGATTGTGACTTCGGTTCTACATGTACCAATTGCCAATCACCTAAGTATAATTCGTTTAAATTTCCGTTGTCTAAATCGGGTTGCTTTGCAGTATTACTCTGTGTTGTTGTATTAGGGAGCGGTGTTTGGTGATTGCTTTTGTTGGTTTTTGTATTGATTGCCTTTTGGTTTTGATTTGTTGGAACCGGGTTCATGGCAGAATTTGTAACTGCGGAACCATTTATTTCAGAGGTGTCTCCTTGCTCAAAGGGCATTACCTTATTGCTTATGGGGGTATCCTTTGCAATTATGACTTCTTCTGTTTTGGCGGATGGTTCGTTATTGGTTTTGGATATTACTAAAAATATTATTGCTGCTGCGAGGATTACAAACGAACCAACAATAAAAGGTAACGCTGCGTATTTTGATTTTGCCTTATTAGAAGCAGGTGCTTCAATTATAGTTTCTTCAGGAGTATAGGAAACTGTTGAAGAAGAGTTTTCGAGTTCGGTTTCCAAAATTGCCAGGCCGGCAGCATAGTCTTTGGTAAAATCAATATGCTGTAATCGCTTTAAACGGAAAGGCGTTTTGCTGTCAACCACTATAACCGGAATCACCTTCTTGTTTTCATCTAAGGCAAAGTATACCTCGTCGAGTACGTTTGTGGAAACTACCGATTTCTCTGTTTCAATAAATAGCATGCAGTCACAGGTTTCAAGGGCTTTTTCAATCTCAATATCCCATTCTGACCCTGCCCTTATATCTTCCTGGTCTATCCAAACATCAAACCCCTTTTGTTTCAAATCCACGGCAAGCCGTAAAGCAAATTCAGAACCATCGGCTCTTGAATAACTAAAGAATATTTTTTTCTTTGCCATGGAAATAAAGTAGCCTGAATATAAAGTTTAAATGTGGAAAATGGAAGAGATAGAAAAAGAGAGAAGAACAGTTAACCCTAAGTTTATTTTAGTTTAGAAAGCTTTTCTATCAATTCAAATCTCTTTCTTTCTACAACAAAAAATCCCGGCTGCATTATGCAACCGGGATTTTTAACAGCATAGAATTCTTTAGTCATTTAATACCTTTCATCTTTAGCCCTAACCCATAAGCCCTCAGCTTTAAGCCTTCTGCCTACCTCCATCCCCCGCCTAAGTTGCGGAAGATGTTAACTACTGTATTGAACTGGTCTTTCTTTGTTTCTACTAATTCCAACCTTGCTTCAAGTGCATCTCTTTGTGTCATCAATACTTCAAAATAATCGGCACGGGCAGACCTAAACAGGTCGTTGGCAATATTGGTTGACAGGTTAAGCGCATCAACCTGTTTTGATTTTAAATCATAACTCTTACCCAAATTTTCGATTTTAGAAAGTTGCGTAGCTACTTCCAGGTAAGCATTTAAAATGGTCTTTTGATAATTGAAGATCGCCTGCAACTGGCGTGCATTAGCGTTTGCATACTCAGCCTGTATAGCCTTGCGGTTTATTAAAGGTCCGGCAAGATCGCCTGCAATTGAATACAAAACGGATTCGGGTAATTTAACCAGGTACGATGGTTTAAAAGCCTGCAAACCAAGCACAGCAGATATCCCTAACGATGGGTAGAATTCGGCCCTTGCTACTTTAACATCAAGCTTTGCAGCCTCCAGGTTTAATTCTGCCTGTCTGATATCTGGCCTGTTTTGCAATAGTTGCGATGGCAAACCGGAGCTGATGGTTTGTGGCAGTAAGCTTATAAATGCACGTTTATCTCTAACCACCGGCTGCGGGTAACGGGCCAGTAGCAGGTTAATTTTGTTCTCCGTTTCTTTTACGTTTTGCATTATTGCAAACTCAAGACTTTGCGATTTTAAAACTTCGGCCTGGAACTTTTGAACCGCCAGTTCGGTTACACGGGCGGCTTCTTTTTGAACCTTTACAATCTCCAGCGCATTTTTTTGCAGCTCAATGTTTTGACGTATAATTTCTAACTGGCTGTCCAATGCCAATAGCTCGTAATACGAGTTGGCTACTTCGGCTACAAGGTTTGTCAATACAAAATTCCGGCCTTCTCTTGTAGCAATGTAGCGGGTAATAGCCGCCTGCTTTGCCGTATGTAGTTTGTTCCAGATATCTATTTCCCAGTTTGCATAAAACGATCCGCCAAAGTCCATTAATGCATCAGGAACTTGTTTACCCGGTTTAATCTCGGTAGAGGCATCGCCTGCACCCTGGCTCGTATATCGACCTACTTTTTCGACCCCCATACCCAGCTTTGCGCCTACTGTTGGTGATAAGGCACCCTGCCTGTAGAGGATGTCATTTTTTGCCATCTCAATTTCCTGCAGGGTCACCAGCAATTCCTGGTTGTTTTTTAAAGCCGTATCAATCAGGTTGGCCAGGTTAGGATCTGTAAAAAATGTTTTCCATTGAACACCACTTATTCCCGTGGTGTCTGCTCCTCCATTTTCAAACACACCAGGTAGTAATGTGTTGTTACTTGTTTCTACCAACGCCGGTACTTTACAGCCGGTATTGGCCAGGCAAATGCCGGCCAACCCAACTACTATATATTTTTTAAGCTTACGCATATTCTTCAATTTTTTCTACGTGATGATCAATCTCCTCTGTTAATGGATTTTCGTTTTCTTCTGCTATGAGTATGTTTCTCTCTGAAATCTTAGCGAATATGTAGTACAGTCCGGGTATGATGATTACGCCGAACACAGTGCCAAACAACATACCACCGGCGGCAGCCGTACCAATAGTACGATTACCAATTGCACCCGGCCCGGAGGCAAATACCAATGGAACAAGGCCGGCAATAAATGCAAAGGAGGTCATTAATATGGGGCGAAAACGAACAGCAGATCCTTCAATCGCAGCTTTTAAAACTGAATCCCCGGAGCGATGTTTCTGCACGGCGAACTCAACAATAAGCACCGCATTTTTACCCAGCAAACCTATGAGCATTACCATGGCAACCTGGGCATAGATGTTATTTTCCAGCCCTAAAAGTTTAAGTAACAGAAAGGCACCGAATATACCTGCAGGCAGGGAAAGAATAACCGGGAAAGGCAACAGGAAACTTTCGTATTGTGCTGCCAGTAACAGGTACACAAAACCAAGGCAAATTAAAAAGATAAAGATGGCTTCGTTACCACGAGCTACTTCATCGGCAGATATACCAGCCCAGTCAATGCCAAACCCACGAGGCAGGGTAGCTTTAGCTACTTCAGTTACAGCACTAATAGCTGAGCCGCTACTATAACCCGGTGCTGCAGCACCGCTTATCTCCGATGCATTGTACATGTTGTGACGGGTAATTTCAGATAAACCATAAACCTTTTCCATGTGCATGAATGCGGAGTATGGCACCATCTCATCTTTATTGTTTTTAACATACAACTTTAAGATGTCTTCGGGCAGTGCACGGTATTGTGGCAATGCTTGCACCATCACTTTATACTGGCGTCCAAATTTTATAAAACTGGTTTCGTAATTACTACCTATAAGGGTTGACAGTGTACTCATTGCATTCTCAATAGTTACTCCTTTTTGCTGTGCTATATCATTGTCTATCCTAAGCATATACTGCGGAAAACTGGCACTGTAGAAAGTAAATACCGATGACAACTCGGGGCGTTTACTTAATGCAGCCACAAAGTTTTTACTAACGGTTTCCATCTTTTTAAAATCGTTAGAACCTGACTTATCTAGTAGCCGTAATTCAAAGCCACCGGCTGCACCATAGCCCGGTACGGCGGGTGGCTGAAAGAATTCAATGGTGGCACCGGTAATGTTTTTCGATTTTTCTTCCAGCTCTTTTATTACTTCCTGTACGGAGTGTTTACGATCAGTCCAGCTTTTTAAATTGATAAGGCAGGTTCCGGTATTGGCACCTGTA